>PMGP01000406.1 GCA_003156235.1 Acidobacteriaceae bacterium | reverse complement strand
CGCCGAGCGCATGACCAGCGAAGCGGCACTGCTGAACAAATCGCCTCTGCTGATTAACAAGATCGTGGCCGAGCGTCTTTCCGACAAGATACAAGTGCTCATGGTGCCGTCAGACGGCAAATTCTTCTTTGCCAACGACGTCTTCAGGAGCATGGCCAGAAGCCCGGTGGTGAAGCAGGAGATGGACAGCGAAACCGCCGAGGAGACAGCTCCCAAGCCCGGCCATTGAGGATTTACTCCGGCGAGATGGGCACTCCATCCCGCCGGAGGATTATTTGCCGTAGTAATTCGTACAGAATGGACAGCCTGGAACGATATAATCCGCTCAAACGAAATAATGACAGAAAGATGAAGCCAATGAAGCTGATCTGGCTGGGCGCACTTCTTGCGGGTGGATTGATCGGACTGATGGCAAGAGCCGCACCCGTGCCCAGCCCGTGGGAAAAGCCCGCCGCGGAGATGGCCGGGCAGATGGCCGGGATTCTTGGCCCGGGTCAGGCGCAGTTGACCATCCGTAACCTCTCGACAATTCCCAACGACATAATTCCGGCAATCCGGCGGCTGTTGGAACAGGACTTGAAAACTCTTGGTGTACTGGTTTCAGGCGCGGAGAGCGCCAATTCCGTTCACCTGACTCTGAGCGAGAATCAGCGGGAACGGCTGTGGGTGGCTGAGGTAATCGAAGGCAACGAAACGCGCGTGGCGATGGTGCAGGTGGGCTATGAAATTGATCGCTCCGTGCCTGCGCAAGAACACATCGTGCTGCACAAGGAAAGCTATTCGTTTGCACATGGACTCTCATATCCACTCTATGACCCGCTCGACGACCCTGTGCTGGCTGTGCTTGAATCTCGGAACGGCCTATTAGCCCTCCGTCAGAATAAAATCGTAGTTTTTTTCTTCGGTGAGGTTGGTTATATAGAGAAAAAGGAGTTTGCAATCGCAGAGAGAAACTCCTCTCCTCGCGATCCACACGGGCTGCTCCTGCCCACAGCCGACGGCAAAGGCTTTACCGCATTCACGGCGGGAGCTGAGTGCATCGGAAGTTTCACCTCTCCGGAAAATGACAGCGCGCATCCAGAAAACGGCTGGACGGTGCATTGCAGCGCCAGCGACGATCCCTGGCCTATCGCGCAAGAAGACACGGCAAGCGGCTCAACCACAATCAAGGCCTTCTACAACACCGCGCGCAACTATTTCACAGGCGTGCTCTCTCCCAGCCTTGGTGTGGACCTGCCTCCGTTCTACACCGCTGCTCTGCTCCCTCGTCCCGCTGAGGGAGCCGCATTGCTCGTTGACGGCATCGACGGCAAGGTGCAAATTCTGGAGAATGGCGCGCTCAAGACTATTGCCGGCGCGCGCGACTGGGGCAGCGATTTCGCTGTACTGCACTCCGACTGCGGAGCAGGCACGCAGATCGTTGCCTCCGGCTCCGGCGAGGCATCCAGTGACAGCCTGCGAGCCTACGAATTGCCCGCGCAAGAGGCCGTTCCCTCAAGCGCATCTCTGGCTATGGACGGAACCGTGACGGCGTTCTGGACCGCGCCTGACGGCAAGAGTATCTTCGCCGTCGTGCGTAGCGCAACGAACGAATACGAGGTTGACCGTGTTACGGCAAGTTGCAATTAGCTGTCTGTTGGCCACCATGGCGCTGCCTGCGGCGGCGCGCACCCGCCCTCACTACGGCGGAACTCTGCGCGTCGAAATTGAAGGCGACCCGTGGCAGCGGCCCGGCGGCCTTGCGCGGCGTCTCATGCTCGACGGCCTCACGCGCATGGAGGCCGATGGAGTTGCCCATCCGGCTCTTGCTGTGAGTTGGAAGCCGGAGAATCAAGATCATCGATGGACATTTCGCTTACGCTCCGACGTTCATTTCCACGATGACGCGCCGCTGACCGCGGCTGCGGTCGTTACTGCGCTGAACGCCGCTTGCGGCGCAACCTGCCCCTGGTCGGCGATTCATGCCATAGGCTCATCAATAATTTTTACCGGCGACTCGCCCATGCCCAACCTGCCTGCTCTGCTGGCCGGCGACGAGTACCTGATTGCCAATGACCCCGGCGGCAACATCGGCACAGGACCGTTTCAATTAAATGGATTCAATAATGCAGTGCTGACGTTGTCCGCGAACGACAACTGCTGGCAAGGGCGGCCCTTCGTCGACGCAATTGAGATTCACGTGCATCGCTCCATCCGCGATCAGTGGCTCGATCTCAGCGTGGGCCGCGCCGATCTGGTGGAAGTTCCTGCCGAGCAGTTGCGCAAGGCCCATGAACAACGGCTCACCGTGCTACAGTCGCCGCCGGTTCTGCTGCTGTCGCTCTCGGTTTCATGCTCCGGCGTTCTCGGCAATCCTGACCTTCGCGCAGCGATCGCGCTCGCCGTGGATCGCGGCGCGCTATCGAATGTGATCTTTCAAAAGCAGGGCGAGGTTACGGCCAGCCTGTTGCCCTCGGCGCTCACCGGATACTCGTTTCTTTTTCCCACTGAGCGTGACCTCAATAAATCCCATGAAAAGCACGGCGGCCTCACGCCGCCCCCGCTCACGCTCGCCGCGGAAGACGGCGGCACGATGCAGTTGGCGGCCCAGCGCCTCGCGCTGAACCTGCACGAAGCGGGATTCAACGTGCGCGTCGTTGCCGCGGGCGGAGCGCAGCCTGCTGACCTTGCTCTGCGCACCCTGCCGCTTGCATCCAATCAGCCGCGTGCGGCGCTGGAATCCATTCTGCGCGGCGCCGGCCTTCAAACCCCAGTGCCTGAACAACCTCCAGCCGGGCTCCTTCAGGTGGAGCGCAATTTCCTGGACGCCCACACGCTGATTCCCCTTCTCTATCTTCCTCGCGCCTATGCTGTCGGCGGCCGTGTTCGCGATTTGCGCCTGAGCACGGATGGCGCTCCGCTGCTGGCCGAAGCTTCGCTCCAGGACGCGCCATGAGGAATACTCCATGAACCTACGGCAAAAGCTGCTCTTGTTGCTCTCGCTGACCGTCGCTGCCGTCGTACTCGCGGTGGCATGGACCGTGCTGGTGCGCATCCGCTTGGTCTTTGAGCAGCGCGATCAGCAGGAAACCGCGCTCTTCGTCAGCCAGTTCCAGCGCGAGTTTCAGCACCGCTCGGCTGAAGTCGCCGCGGCGGTGGACCGCATGGCCGCCAGCGAGCGAGTGCGCGGCATGGCCTTTGCACTGGCACATTCCGGCGATTCGTCGCTGTATGTGAACGAGGCGCAAGCGCTGGCGCAGGAGTCGCAGCTCGATTTTCTTGAGATCGTCGGACCCGACGAAAAAATTGTCAGCTCGGCGCAGTGGCCAGCGCGTTTTGGCTATCCTGAGCCTGCCGCAAACGGGAGCACTGCTACTTTTCTGAAGCGCGAAGAACTGCCCGACGGCAGCACCGCGCTGGGTATTTTTGCCGTGCGTGCAGTTCGCTCAAGCACAGAGCCGGAACTCCGGCTGATCGCCGGCAAGCGACTCGACCAAAGCTTTCTCGCCGATCTGCCCGTTACGCCGGGAATGCAGATTGGCCTTTACAGCGATTCCGTGCCTGCCGCCGCCTCGCCTGCGCCAGCCGCATTCGATCCTAAATTGCTGATCGCCCCCGCCGGCGAGGTGACCGGTGCGGACCGCTATCAATCTCTGATCGACTCCGCGCGCATGAGCGGTCAGCCGGCCAGCGGAATCCTGTATCTCACCGGCCAGCGCGAGGACAGTGTGAATGCCACCGCGATTCCTCTTAAAAGCGACTCCGGCAATGTGCTGGCTGTACTCACAGTAGCCATCTCGCGCGCCAACATGATCCAGGCGCAGCAACACATACGAGCCATTGCCTATGGTGTCGCCGCCGGTGGAATTCTGTTGGCAATTCTGGCCAGCCTCTGGATCGCCGCACGGGTCTCACGGCCCATCGAGCAGTTGGCGCGCGCCGCCGAACAGGTCGCCGCCGGCAACTGGGAAACAACCGTGCCAGAACGCAAGCGAGTCCGCGGCCGCGATGAGGTCGATGTGCTGGCGAGCGGCTTCAACCACATGACCGCGCAACTGACCGCGCAGCGCGACCGTCTGGTGCAGAGCGAGCGTGTGGCCGCGTGGCGCGAGCTTGCGCGGCGGCTTGCCCATGAGCTCAAGAACCCGCTCTTTCCTTTGCAACTGACCGTCGAAAATCTGGTGCGAGCGCGCGAATTGCCCGCCGCTCAATTCGACGAGGTCTTTCGCGAAAGTACGCAGACCCTCTCCATGGAAATAGCGAACCTGAAAACCATCATCGCCCGCTTCAGCGATTTCAGCAAGATGCCCAAGCCGCTGTTGGAGCGTATAGACGCCAAAGATATAGTAGAACGCGTGCGCTCCCTGTACGAAGCCGCTGGCCAAAACGAAGTAAAGATCTGCTTCAACGTTGAACTTTCCTCGGAACCCATGCCGCTGGACGCTGATCCTGAACTTCTGCATCGCGCGTTATCGAACCTGGTCCTTAACGCAATGGATTCCATGCCGGAGGGCGGCACGCTAACCCTCTCCGCCGAGCCGCGCGGCGATCAGGTGGAGATTCGCGTAGCCGATACCGGCGCGGGCCTCACGCCCGAAGAGTGTGAGCGCCTCTTCACTCCTTACTACACAACCAAGCAGCATGGCACCGGGCTGGGCCTGGCGATTGTTCAGTCCGTGGTTGCCGACCACGCGGGAACCATCGCGGTTGAAGGCCGGCCCAAGGGTGGCGCGATCTTCGTCATCACGCTGCCCCGAGCGAGCGAGGCAAAATCATGACCGTCCACGCAAAAATTCTCATCGTCGATGACGAAGCCAACACGCTGGCCTCGCTCTCCCGCGCCTTCCGCCTTGCCGGCCACGAGGCCGTCGTCTGCGACAACGCCACCCGCGCTCTGGAGCTTGCGCGCACGCAGCCATTCGACCTGATCCTCAGCGACGTGGTGATGCCGCGCCGTGACGGGTTGGCCCTGCTGGAAGACCTGAAGGCTGCCGGCGTCGCCGCCCCAGTGGTGATGATGAGTGGCCAAGCGCACATCGAGATGGCCGTGAAAGCCACGCGTCTTGGAGCGCTGGACTTCCTTGAAAAACCGCTCTCCACGGAAAAATTATTGGTCACCGTTGACAACGCGATCAAGCTCACCCACCTTGAAACCGAGAATCAGGACCTGCGTACTCGAGTCGGCAAGCACTCCCTGGTTTTTACCGGCGATACCATGCGCCGCGTGATGGCGCAGATTGAACGCGTGGCCGCCAGCGAGGCACGCATCTGCATCTACGGCGAAACCGGCACCGGCAAGGAGCTCGTGGCACGCACCTTGCACGAAAAGAGCAACCGCGCGTCAGGCCCGTTTGTGACGCTGAACTGCGCTGCAATTCCAGCCGAACTCATCGAGAGCGAACTTTTCGGCCACGAGAAAGGCTCCTTCACCGGCGCTGCGCAGCGGCACACCGGCAAATTCGAGCAGGCCCATCGCGGCACCCTCTTTCTCGACGAGATCGGCGACATGCCGCTCGCCATGCAGGCCAAACTGCTGCGCGTACTCGAAGATGGAGAGGTTGAGCGCCTCGGCGCTTCTAAGCCAATCACCGTCGATGTGCGTGTCGTTGTGGCCACGCATCGCAATCTCGAGAAACTGGTCGACTCCGGCCTCTTCCGGCGCGATCTCTACCATCGCGTGGTTGTTTTTCCCGTCGAGCTGCCCCCTCTGCGCCAGCGCACGGAAGATCTTCCCGCGCTCGTCGAGCACTTTGTCCGCCAGGTCAGCGCGCAGAACGGCTGGAAGCCCGCTTCCTTTACCGATGAAGCCATCGACGCGCTCAGGCACTACTCGTGGCCGGGCAATATCCGCGAGTTGCGTAACATCGTCGAGCGGCTTCTGCTGCTCGCTGGCGACTTGGTCGATGCCGATGCCGTTCAACTCGCATTGCCTGCCGCTCATCTCAATTCCACTCTCACCCATCAAAGCCCGGCTGCGGACGATCCCTCCACCGTGAATTCCGGCGGCGCTCTTGCCGCGCGGGTATCCAATTTCGAGCGCGAAGAGGTGCTCAAAGAACTGGACCGGCACAACCGGCACATTACGCAAGCCGCCAAGGCACTGGGGCTCGAACGCAGCCACCTTTACAAGAAGTGCCTGCAACTGGGAATCGATCTCAAAAGCCTTGAAGAGCGGGAGTGATCGGTCAATCTCATGCTTGGTTGTTTTTGTGGCGTGCGAATAGATCAATCGGCGACTTGATCAAGAATCCCAAGTGCTAATCCCAAGTGCTCATGAGGCTTGGGCATCGATTCATACGATTTTGTGTATTCGTTGGCAAAGGCAACTTCGGATTTGCCCGTCACCCAATCCATCGCCAAGCCGGCAATGAGCCGGCTCATCAAGGTCACTGTCGAGCGGGAGACGGTCACCCTGCTGGTGCGAGGGCAGCCCGCGAAGAGCGAGCAGGAAGCGGCATCGAAAACTGCCGAGGATCAAGCCGGACGATCGCAGGTGCCGTCTCCTGCGCCGGCGGGCGAAGACAAGGTAAAGAAACGCTCAAAACGATTTTGACTGAAACGATACTGTGGGGTGTTCGCACTATGTTCAATGCGGTCTCACAGTTCCGGCGCATGGAGAGAGCAGATGCATTCAGTTCGTATTCAATTCGGAATCTGGAGAAAGCCGAAGGGAGAATTTCAGCTCACCGCCGGGAAACCACAACAAATATCCAGATCAAAGGAGAAAAATGAAAATCAGCAACGCTGTACGCGCAATCGCTTTGTGTTTCTGTTTGGCGTTAATCAACCAGCTCGCACACGCACAGGCCATCGCTCCTATGCGCAGAGCGACGGTCCGCATTGGCGGATGGGCCTTGACCGATAACAACAAAATCGTCAAGAACTTCGACTACAAGGGTTCATGCCCTGTAAAACTGAAATTTGCCTGGGGCGTGCTGGCCACCGAACCTACCGAAATCAAGTATCACTTCGAGAGGAGCGATGGCGCCACAGCTCCCGCCGGAAAAAAGAATCTGCCGAAGGCCAACACTTCGGAGGATGTAATCGAGACATGGGACTTGGGCGCGAATAACGATGCGACGTTCAAGGCCTTCAAGGGCTGGGAAGAACTCGTAATTGATTCTCCCAACAAGGTCTCGCAGAAGATCAACTTCACCATGCATTGCAAGTAAGGCATCCAAATCAGCATGCGCTGGGTTGGATGACAGTTTCGCCCGGCGCATGCGATTATGTACGCAGGCGCTCATGTCCACCTCCATTGTTCCCCATCCGGCGAATGGTGGATTTGCAAACAACCGCTTCATCTGAGTTGAGGAGAGCTATTATGGCTGGTCACCGTTTTTCTATTCAAAGCACCCGGCGCAGCTTCATGCGCATCCTTGCTCCGCTTGCAGCGGGTGTCGCCCTGCTGGCGCTGCCGCCGCAGGCCACGGCGTCCACGCCGCCAGCGGTCAGCCTCGGCGCCTCGCCGTTCAGCGTCACCCCGGTCGCCGTCAATAGCCTGGGAGTCTCTTTCATCACGCTGACCAACACCGGGGGCTCGGCGCTGACCGGCATCTCCTATAGCGTATCCGCGATCAGTGGCACGCCCTTCTCCCTCGATGGATATGGTCCGGCTCAAGGCCAAACGGCGGGCACCTGCCTGGGCGTAACCACGCTGGCGGCGGGCAACTCCTGCACCATCCAGGTCGACTTCCTCCCCAAGCTGCCGGGACTGGTCGGAACCACGCTGACGGTAAGCGACAACGCCGCCAACTCGCCGCAAACGGTGACTATCCTCGGCACCGGGGTGCTCGGCCAGTTGCAGTTCTATCCGGCGTGGCTCAGCCCCTTTGCGGGCGTGATCGGCTTGGGTAACGGCTGCCACGACACCGGCAACGGCGGCCCGGCCATCAGCGCCACTCTCTGCACTCCAAGCGACGTGGCTGCCGATCCGTATGGCAACACCTATATTCTCGACACCGGCAAGAACGTGGTGCGCAAGGTGGACGCATCGGGCAATATCACCGACTTTGCGGGCTATGCTTCCACGTTTGACGCCACGAACCCGGCGGCATGCGGCGATGAAACCGACTCTTCGGGCAACGGCTGCCCAGCTCTCGACGCCACTCTGAGTGATCCGGTCGCGATCGCGGTGGACGCTCAAGGCAGCCTCTACATCTCCGATTACGGCAACTACTGCATCCGCAAGGTCAACGCCGTGACCGGCATCATCACCAAATTCTACAGTTCCGGCCCGGGCGTTGAAGCATTCCTCACGCCCGGAGGACTGGCCTTCGATCCCTCCGGCAACCTTTACGTTGCAACAGACAATGAAAACGTCGTGGTCAAGATCACCCCCTCGGGCGGCGGGTCGGTCTTTGCCGGTCTCCCAAACACTGGAAGCGGTGAAAACCACGGCTATAACGGCGATAACATTCTGGCTACGGCCGCCGAACTTAACGCGCCCACCACTGTGGCCTCCGACCTTTCCGGCAACATCTACATCGCCGATTTGAATAACTACCGTATTCGCATGGTCAGCGCCGCGACCGGCAAAATCTCCACCATCGTGGGCGACGGAACGCAAGGCGATACCGGCGATGGAGGCCCTGCCATCGATGCGGAGATCAACGCCGGAGGCGTGGCCGTCGATGCAGCTGGAGAGGTGTATATCCCCGGAAATGAAGTCGTTCTGGTTCGCAAGGTGGACCTGTCGGGCAACATTACCACCATCGCCGGCGGCGGAACTGGCAGCACAGTGCCCGGTCAAGCCACTGGTTTTGGTTTCACCTCCTCCATCAATTACATCGGCCTTGATCTGTATGGCGATCTGCTGATTCCCTCCGGTTCCGGCGTAGTAAGTGCCGGTCCGCAGGGCGCTCTGGTATTCGGCAGCCAGAACCTGAACACAACCAGCACGGCCCTGTCCGTCACCTTGATCAACACCGGCACTGTGCCCGTGTATTTCTACGATCCGAACCAAGCGTTGGCTGTTCCCGGAGCACCTGGCCGCGACGCGGCAAGGGCGAATGGCGCGACTGCTGACGGCTCTTTAATTGGCGGTATCGTGAGTGCGATTACCGGTGACTTCGCCGTCGCCTCCGGAGGCACCTGCAACCTTACCACCAGCGGCAGCATCGCCGCGGGCGCCACTTGCACCGTGGACGTAACCTTCGCCCCCACGCAGACGGGTTCACGCACGGGAACCCTCACCTTCGCCGTTGAAGACGCCAACAATGAACTTTCCGCCAAGATCGTGCAGTTGTCGGGCACCGGCATATCCACGCTTATCGCGCAGGTTATCAACTTCACTCCACCCACCACGCCGGTGACTTACTCCTCCGGCCTGACCATTCCGCTTAGCGCCACCGGCGGCGCCTCGGGCAACTCAATCGTCTTCACCATCGACAACACAAGCACTGGCTCGGGTTCCATCACTGGCACCTCGCTGAACGTCACCGGAGTGGGCACGTTCGTCATCGACGCCAACCAGGCCGGCAACTCCACCTACGCGGCGGCAACGCAGGTGCAGCAGAGCGTTGTGGTGAACGCTCCTGCCGCGCCGGCGGTGAGCATCAGTCCTTCTTCTTACGTCTTTCCCGCGACCACCGCGCAAAGCGGCTATCAGTCGGGGAATGGAAACCCCGCGATCA
>PMGP01000263.1 GCA_003156235.1 Acidobacteriaceae bacterium | reverse complement strand
CCACTCCCAGTTTGTCCAGCTTCTGCTCTCGTTCGGCGAGGACGATCGGACAACCGCCCTCGCGGAGTGATTGCAGATATCCGTCCAGGATGGCAGCGCATCCGTCCTTAAACCTGATGGACATGCTACCGGCATCGATCACGATCTTCAGACTTGCGGCCAAACGGACGATGTCGTTTGTGTAGGCCAGGGGGTATGACTCATCGAAATCGTCGACACCCCAACAGAGTCGACCCTCAGCATCCCGCCAGGTTCCAAAGCTATTGACATGCAGATCCCCTACCGCGAGAACCTTCGGTGCGTCACACAACTCGGCACAGATAGACGGCCAGAGTTGAGCCCACCTGTAAAAGGTACCCCTCAAGAACTGGAATGGGCTTTCTTTCATCAGCTCGTGTTTCGATCGAAGATCAGACGAGACGACTGCAGTACAACTGCGCATCCATCTCTCGTAACTGGCGGTCGCGCTTTCGATGTTTAGTTCTTTGCCTTCGGACGATTGGCCGAGGGCGGATCTTCTACTGTGCTGTTCAGTTTTCATGACCCGCCTGACATTGTGAATCGCATGTTCATGCTCAGTGAATGGGATGCAACTTGATCCGCTCAAGTTGTTCATTATATTCCGACGGGAGGCCCTGTTGAGGTATGGAATCGCTGGTCCTCTGCTGAGTCAACCGCCGATGCTCCGAGTCCTGCTTCTGCTAGAGGCTCTAACGTTCCTGATTCTGTTTGGCCATAGTTGTTGCAAAATCGCCTTGACCCGGTTTTGGACCTCCTCGTATACTCTACGGCGGGGAGAAACGGAGTGGAAAGTTTAGTAAGCCGTTTAGGCTCTGGTCAAACCATTATGGTCCTCAAAATGGGCTGCGTGGTCTATATACTAATCGTTGTACACCACCGCCGAGGCCGCGTTTTGGAGGGCAAAAAGCCCCGTAAAACGAAGGCTGGGAATGAGACTTTGTGAACCACCCGATGAATACATTGAATTCTGCCACCGGTCGGAATCATAGACGCGCCTACCAAACATCAGGAACAATGTGAGATTGGAACTGCTGACGAGTCAGACGATCCAAATCGATTGCTTCTCCCCAAAGCTTCGACCTTCCATTTGCTGTCCGGCTCCAAAAGCCCTCTATCCTGCGCTCTGTGGAGAATGCCTCCAGCAGTTGAGGTGTCGTCAGAATACGGATGTAAGCCTCATCGGCAAGGATTTCGCATTGGAGCGCCCGAAACTCGAATGCCTCTTTCTTGTCGATGCCTTTCGGCTTTCTAACCTTAGGCAGGATGTTTTTGGAGTGCTCAACGCTACACCGCCGCCGCTGTGGCGGAGGATAAAGCACCTAGTGGCAGTCGAACCCAGCATCGGACACTTGAAGAACGAACACCGGTTGGAACGCAACCGGCTGAAGGGTGTTGCCGGTGACGCGGTCAATGCCGTCCTGGCCGCCGCCGCCATGAACTTCCAGAAGCTGCTGAGGGCCGCAGAACGAAAACTGCTGGCCAGAATCGTAACTGTTTTGGGCCGACTACTGTCCCTATGGACGCTCGCCGGCCAGAATATCAATATGCAAGCAGCCTGATAGGGGATTTCTCAGCGGCGACTAGTTAGAATTCCAGACGCAATGTGAACTGAATTTGCCGAGGTGTCCCTGTTCCGACCGGCCCTGTGTTTACTGTGCTGATGATCTGACCGAAGGTGGCAGCTGACAGGTCGGCAAGCGGCTGGCCATACTGTGCGCGATTGAATATATTGAAGAACTCGCCGCGAAACTGGAGTTGTGCACTTTCAGTAAGGGGAATGCGTTTGGCGAGGCCGAGATCGGTCTGCCAAAGCTTAGGGCCGCGCCCAATATTCCGTGGGGCGTTGCCGTAGCCAGACCCGGTGACCAGGGCAAAGGCTGCGGGGTTGATCCAGTTCTGAATTTCCTTCCCGCCTATTGGAGTGAGCGAGACTCCGGGCACGCGATTGGGCCGCTGATTGGTGGTGTAGCCTGTTGCGACCGATGTGCTGGAACGGTCTTCGGTGACGTTGATGGGCAAGCCGGAACGCGCCGTACCGTTGGCGGTTACACTCCAACGGCCCAGCACCGCGCGAGCGATTCCCGGTTGCGAGAGAAAAGCCCGGCCGGGGCCGAAAGGCAAATCATAGACGGTGTCGGCCGTCAGGACGTGGCGAACGTCGAAGTCTCCCGATGCACGTTCGCAGGCCAGGCAGGCGGGATTTTGGGGAAAGTCGGCGTCGCCGCCTCCGGCCGCGTCCTGGTCGATCTCGTGGGAGTAGGTGTAGTGGGCGGAGAACAGCAACCCCCGAGTGAAGCTGCGTTGCAAGCTGGCGACAAACCCTTCATAGGAGCTATTGTTGATGTTTCCCCGATACTCGACCTGGCTGAATGCGGTGTTGGGGCGCTGGCCGGTAGAAGGATCAATGAGGTTCAGGTAAGAAGTCGTCAACAGGTAAGTGCCTTTGCTTCCAACATAGGAGAGTGTCCCAACCAGGTCATGAAAAAACGCCTGTTGCACTGAGAATCCCCACTGGCTCACATACATATCCTTGCGATTGCGGTCCATATCCCGGGGCGAGACCGTGCCGGGACCTTGAAGGTATGGGGTGATAGGGAAAGCGAGGCCGGGAATTGTCATCGCGCTGAGCGAGTACCGGCCGACCTCATTGCTGATCGGCAGGTTCTGGTCGTCCAACTGACCATCGCCATGGTACAGGCCAAAGCCGCCGCGGAGCACGGTCTTGCCGCTGAAGACCGCTGGCGCCCATGCGACGGAAACCCGTGGGGCGACGTCGAGGGTGTTCGGGTTGCCGAAGCTGGCCCCGGCGCCGCAAAAACCCGCAGTTCCGCAGGTGGCGAAGTCGAAGGGAATGGCCTTGCCGTTGACCTCGTGGAAGATGTTGTAAAAGGTATAGCGAACGCCCAGGTTGAATGTAAGATTGGGCTCCAGCTTCCATTCGTCTTCCGCGTATGAGTACACCTCCGTCTTGCGCAGGCCATTCACCGGCAGTTCGGCAGCATAAGTGGCGGAACTTACGGAGTTATCCAGGAAGTTCGCCTGAGAGGAGAACGAAACGGTTCCGGAAGGTGTGTTGCCCTGATTGAGCTGGATGCGGCGTACCTCGACGCCGAACTTGAGCGTATGCGCTCCGCGCACCAGGGTGAGATTGTCGATATACGAGTAGGAGTTGCCCACGCCGATCTTGTATTGGTTATTTGCCAGTGTGGTAAAACCGGAGACGGAGACGGCGAAGGGAAGACCGAGCGCACTCTGGTTCGTGGTGTAAACATTGCCACGATTGAAGCCGAACTTCAATTCATTCACCGATCTGGGCGAGAAAATGTGCATCGACTCCAACTCGCCATTCACTGGGCGGGAGACAATCTGCTGCTTGTCGTTGAGGTAACTGCCGCCCGAGGCCAAAGGGGCCTGGCTGACGGCGGCGTCAAAGTTGAAGCGAAGGTACGCAGAGTCGGCTGCGGAGAAATGATGGTCGAGGCGCAGCATGGCGGAGTTTTCGTGGTCCAACTGTCGGCCCGAGCCAACGAATTCGGCGACGTTTGCGCTGCCCGCGACCGGCAACTCCCCTTCAGGGTAGGCGTTGAGGATGGGGATCAGCGCCGGACTGGCCGCGGCTACCTGAGCCTTGAAAGCATCTGTTGGGACAAAGCCGGGCAGCGTCTGGCCGAGGGTCTGGCGGAGACCTTCGAAGGTGAAGTAGAAAAAGCTTCGGTTGTGAAAAATCGGGCCACCCAGGTTGCCGCCANNAATTGGTTGAGACGAAAGGGCGGCTTGTGGGGATTGAGCATGTCGACGGGTTCGCGAGCGTCAAAGATGCTATTACGCAAGAACTCGAATATGCTGCCATGCATCGTATTCGAGCCGGATTTCGAGGCCACAGCCACCTGGCCGCCGGGCGTGCTTCCGTTTTCAGCGGTAAAGAGCATCGTGTCGATGCGGAACTCCT
>PMGP01000126.1 GCA_003156235.1 Acidobacteriaceae bacterium | reverse complement strand
GAACTTTTGTGATGAAGCCGGATGTGACGCTGTAAGAAGGGTACGATACATGGCGCGAATACTCTTTGTAACAAGAAGTAAGCGTGGATTGCGGGGCACACATAGAAATCCGGCATTGCGCTCGCGTGCGATTCCGAAATGCATGTCTGGGGCAGGAGTGCGAAGGAGTGGATAAAGCAGCGCATTTGAGATTTAGCGCAGAATGGGGGCTGGCATGTCGTCGAATGAATGGAATTGCGAGTTGATGACAGTTTCGGAGATTGCACGTACGTTGAACGTTCCGGTTTCGTGGATATACGAACGGACAAGGCGACGTGGGGCGGAGCGGATTCCGCACATCAAACTCGGGAAATACCTGCGATTCGAAATCACTACAGTCCGGAAGTGGCTGAATGGCCTAAGGTGCTCTTGATGAAACCGGCTTCGGGGAATATTCTTCCATCAGACGCACTACCGCCTAAACGGACAACATTCGGAGGACGAATGAACCGTAATAGGCGTTTTCAAGAAGGCTCACTTTTTAAGCGAGGTACGCGCAAGAAAGTGTGGGTAGCTCGCTGGTGGGAAGACGTAATCGGTCCCAATAACGTGCTTGAGCGGATTCGGCGCTCAGAGGTTCTCGGAGCCGTTTCGGATATCCCAACACGCCGTGAGGCAAAGCAGGTGCTTTCTGCTCGGCTACGGCTGGTTAACGGTGGCGATTACCGGCCTCAGGCTGTTTGGACACTTCGCAGTTTTGTGGAGGACCGCTGGAAGCCGGAAGTGTTCCCCGCACTGAAATTCTCAAGCAAGAAGTTCTACGGAAACATGATTGACGCCCACCTATACCCGGCATTTGGAGAGACACAGCTTCGGCTGGTCACGAGGGATGCTGTTCAGGGTTTTCTGATGGCGAAGACTCGGGACGGCCTTTCGTGGAAGACGGTGAAGCACATTCGCACCGTCTTCGGAACGATCATCGAAGCAGCTGTTATGCAGGAACTCTTGACCTACAACCCCGTCCGGAAGACTCGATTGCCGCGACGTGGTCCGGTTGAAGAGAAGGCTCCAATTGCTCCGGAATCGCTCCTGGCTTTAATTGAGAGGCTCGCCGAACCCTCCCGCTCGATCACGTCTTTGCTGGTGATGACAGGTTTGCGAATCGGCGAACTGCTGGCCCTTCGCTGGCAGGACGTTGATTTGCAGGATGGGTTCCTGTCGGTCAGACAAACGGTCTACGAAGGCCATTTCGATGAACCGAAAAGTAGGCGAAGCAAGCGCCGCATTCCACTCGGCCCGATATGTGTCGAGATCCTTGCGTCGTTGAAACACACCGAAGCGGTTCCCTCTGCTTTGGTGTTCTCAGCCCGGAACGGTTCTCCGCTCTGCCGGCGTAATCTGCTCAATCGCCAACTCAAGCCAGCTTGCAAGGCGCTCGGATTGACCGGAGCGAACTGGCATTGGCTAAGGCACGCGCACGCGACGTTGCTCGATGCGGTGGGAACACCTCTCGGCACCGTTCAGGCGCTGCTTGGACACTCGTCCTCGGAAATCACCCGAGAGACATACATTCACTCGGTCCCGGCGGACGCACGTCGAGCGGTGGGAGACGTGGAAAAGCTATTTGGACCCAAATGGACCCAAGTTCCGATTCAGCCCGGAACCTGCAATCCGCTAATCAACTGATTTAATGAGACTTGATGGTCGGGGAGAGAGGATTTGAACCTCCGACCCCCTGGTCCCGAACCAGGTGCTCTACCAGGCTGAGCCACTCCCCGAACATGGGTTGCAGAAGCGTATCTTTGGGGCGCGGCCTGGCGCATTGAACCCCTGGATTACGCTTGAATCAGTGTAGCAGAATCCAGGGTGTAGCGGGGCGGCTCCCCGCTGCAGGATCGCTCCCCGCTACAGGATCATCGAGCAATAAGTTATGTTTGCCCGACCCCTACGGCTTTAATCTATTCATTCCTGAAGCGACTTTTTTGCACAAAATTGACCTACTAAAGGGCGGTTTTGATTGACAGCCGTGGTGTGCTTGAGCAAAATTGGTTAACAGTCTCCTTGAAGGCGGACCATCAACTCCCCCGCTAACAAGTCCTGACAGGAGGAAATATGAACAGAAGAATCGGTGTATTTGTTTTGACCATTGCAGCGATGCTAACGGCCTGCACTCTGGCAGGCAGTGCGCAATCGCTGATGACGCGCCACGTGCGCGAAGTGGTTCTCAACGGGCAAGCGCAGCCAGTCGGGCACCTTCCCGCAGCCCAGGTGATGCAGATCGACATCGTTCTTCCGCTGCGCGATCAGGCTGGCCTGGATGCCTTCGTGGCGGATGTCTACAATCCGTCCAGCCCCAACTACCGTCACTTCCTGACCCCGGAAGAGACCTCTGCCCTGTTCGGCCCCACCCAGGAGAACTGGGATGCGCTGGTCAGTTTCGCCAAGGAAAACGGCTTCACCGTGGTAAACGGCAGCTTGAAAAAGAGGGATTTGGTGCTCACAGGCACGGTCTCGGCCATAGAGTCGGCCTTCAATGTGACGATGCGGACATACCAGCATCCCACCGAGGACCGCGTATTCTATTCGCCGGACCGCGAGCCCTACGTGAGTCTGCCCTTCCAGATCGAGCACATCTCCGGCCTGGACAACTACTCCAAACCGCATCCCCTGTTCGTCAAGCGGAGCGACTACGCGGCGGCTCTTGGCATCTCGGCTGAAGAAGCCGTTTCCCACGCCACCACCGGCAGCGGCCCGTCGGCTTCCTTCCTGGGCAGCGACATGCGCGCGGCCTACTACGGAGGAACGGCCCTGACCGGCGCCGGCCAGACCGTCGGCCTCTTTGAATATGTCGGCACCGATCTTGCCGACCTCACCACCTACTACAAGAACGCCGGCCAGACCGAGCCATTCACGCCCAAGCTGGTTTCCGTGGATGGCACCAGCCTCACCTGCACATGTTCCTCGAAGAACATGACCACCTGCGAAAATGGCACCACCACCACGAGTTGCGACGATACTGAACAGACGCTGGACATGACCCAGGCGATGGGCATGGCTCCTGGACTGGCCGGGCTGACGATGTACGTTGGCAGCACCGACACGGCCATCATCAGCGCCATGACTACGACCGCGGACGGCCCGCTTCCCGGCACCATCGGCTGCTCGTGGGGCTGGACGCCTGCCGATCCCAGCACGCTGGACGGCTACTTCGAGACGATGGCCGCCCAAGGCCAAAACTTCTTCGCGGCCTCCGGCGACAGCTCCACCTGGTCGTCGAGCAACGAAGCCTGGCCCGCCGACGATGCGCATGTCGTCTCAGTCGGCGGCACAGACCTGGTCACCGCCAGCGCGGCCGGCCCCTGGTCCTCGGAGACGGCCTGGGCGGACTCGGGCGGCGGCATCTCGCCGGATTCGATCGCCATCCCTTCGTGGCAGGCGGCCTCGGGTGTAATCACCTCCAGCAACAAGGGTTCGACGACCCTGCGCAACGGCCCCGATGTTTCGGCCAACGCCAACTTCACCTTCTACACCTGCTCGGATCAGACGACCTGCCAGGCGAATGCATACGGCGGCACCAGCTTTGCGGCGCCGATGTGGGCCGGCTACATCGCCCTGGTCAATCAGCAACTGGCGTCCAACGGCAAATCGGCCATCGGCTTCATAGACCCGCTCATCTACCCCATCGGTACAAGCTCGTCGTATGACACCGACTTCCACGACATCACCAGCGGCACCTCCGGCAGCTACTCGGCAGTGACCGGCTTCGATCTAGTCACCGGCTGGGGCACCCCGAACGGCGTCAACCTGATCAATGCCCTGGCTGGTTCATCCCCCACTGCCGGCTTCTCGCTGAGCGCCACGGCCGCCTCGGTTACGGACGGCAGCACAGGCACTTCCACCGTCACCGAGACCGTCACCGGCGGCTTCTACTCCGCCGTGACACTGACCGCCAGCGGCCTGCCCACCGGCGTTACCGCGGCCTTCAGCCCAACCTCGATCACCGGCGCCGGAACCGCGACGCTGACCTTCACCGCGGCCTCCTCGGCCACGGCGGGCAGCTACACCATCACCGTCAAAGGCACGCCGGCCAGCGGAACCTCCGAGACGACCACCCTCACGCTGACCGTCAGCGCAGCCTCGACGCCGAGCTTCTCGCTCAGCGCCACGGCCGCTTCGGTTAAAGATGGCAGCACTGGTACATCCACCGTCACCGAGACGATCACCAACGGCTATAAAACCGCCGTGACACTGTCCGCCAGCGGAATGCCCAGCGGCGTCACCGCGGCCTTCAGCCCAACCTCAATCACCGGCGCCGGAACCTCGACGCTGACCTTCACCGCGTCTTCGACGGCTGCAGCGGGCAGCTATACCATCACCGTGACCGGCACGCCGGCCAGCGGCACTGCCAAGACGACCACATTGACCTTGACTGTGACCGCGGCGGTCACCGGCAGCTTTACCATCTCCGTCTCGCCCACCTCCGGTTACCTGGATCAGGGCCAGAGCGGATATGCGGTGGTTACCACCAAGGCCTCCGGCGGCTTTAACTCCGCAATCACCTTCTCCGCAACCGGCATCCCGTCCGGCGTAACCGGCAGCTTCAGCCCCAGCTCCGTCACGGGTTCCGGCACGACGGACTTCACACTGACCGTTTCCAAGACCGCTCCGACCGGCACGTCCACAATCACGATCAAGGGCACGGGCGGCGGCCTTACGGAATCGACCACTCTCACCTTCCAGGTGAAGAGGTAGAATAATTCACCTGCCGCCGGCGCTTGCTGCGCGGGCGCTCAACAAGAAAGGCCCGGACTCTCCAGTCCGGGCCTTTCATTTTCATATGCGGCCAAAGATCGTTAGCTCTTGAGCGCCACGCGGATGTGCAGTTCCTTCAACTGCTGCTCGGTGGCCGTGGTGGGTGCGTCCACCATCAGGTCAACCGCCTTGGCGGTTTTGGGGAAGGCGATCACCTCGCGCAGACTGGGCGCGCCGGCAAGCAGCATGACGATGCGGTCCAGACCGAGCGCAATGCCGCCGTGGGGCGGCGTGCCGTATTCCAGCGCGTCGAGGAAAAACCCGAAGCGCGCGCGCGCCTCTTCGTCGGAAATCCCCAGCGACTGAAAGATTTGTTGCTGCACATCTTTGCGGTGTATGCGGATGGAGCCTGAACCAAGCTCCATGCCGTTCATTGCCATATCGTAGCAATTCGCGCGCACACTGGCCGGGTCGGCGACCAGGTTCTTCATGTCGGCTTCGAACGGCGCTGTGAAGGGATGGTGCGCCGGCATCCATTTCGCGGTTGGCCCATCGTACTCGAACATGGGGAAGTCCGTTACCCAGATAGGCCGGAAGGCTTCCGAGCCGTCGACACACTTCCCGCCACTTTGATCGTTCGCCTCCTGGACGACTTTTTCAGTCACAGCAAAAGCTCCGTGCCGGTCGGCATATTTCTTGGCCAGCTCGGTGCGAAAGTTGCCGGCGGCGGAGTAGACGTTGATCTCGCGCTCCGAGAGCCTGCCGGGAAATTTGGTGTCGCTTGCCTTGACCGCGTGGGCGGGATCGCCGGCCACGACAATAACGAAGTCAGCCTCGACCGCGCCCACCAGTTCGCGGACCTTGACAGCGGCCTCGGGAAAGCCCTTAGCCAGGCGCTTGAAGTCGTCAATGAACTTGGCGCCCTTCTTCAAATCAAAAATCGGATGGTTGTCCTCGCGCTCCTTGCGGCTCAGTTCGCCCACGCCGGGAATGCGGAAGGCCACTACGGGTAGCGCGGGATCGATTTGCAGCGTGGCCAAGGCTTCATCCGTGAAGGCCGGGCGCACATCAGTCAGTTCGGGCAGGCGCAGGTCCGGCTTGTCGCTGCCGAACCGCCGCATGGAATCATCGTAAGTAATGATGGGGAAGGGCGTTGCCAGCGTGACGCCGGCCGCGGCAAAGGCCGCCGCCATGAACTGCTCGACCACGGCAAAGACCGTCTCCTGGCGCGGAAAGCTCATCTCCAGATCAACCTGCGTGAACTCAAGCTGGCGGTCGGCGCGCAAGTCCTCGTCGCGGAAGCAGCGGGCGATCTGGAAATATTTGTCGAAGCCGGAGATCATCAGAATCTGTTTGAAGATCTGCGGCGATTGCGGCAGCGCGAAAAACTCGCCGGGATGCACGCGACTGGGCACCAGAAAATCGCGCGCGCCCTCGGGAGTGGACTTGGTGAGGATGGGCGTTTCAATCTCCAGAAATCCCTGCTGGCTCAGATTGTCGCGAATGGCCAGCGTGATGTTGTGTCTAAGTCTAAAATTGCGCTGCATCTCCGGGCGGCGCAGGTCCACGTAGCGGTACTTGAGGCGGACCTCTTCGTTCTGGATGGCCTCTTCAGAGGGCGAAAACGGCGCCAGACGGGAATCGTTCAGGACGAGCAGTTGCGTGGCTTCGATCTCGACCTCGCCGGTCTCCATCTTGGGGTTGATGGCGTCCACATCGCGCAGGCGCACCTTGCCTACGGCGGCGACCACGTACTCCGGGCGAACCTGCTCGCCTTTGGCGTGGCCGTCGGGAATCAGCTCCTTGTCCAGCACAATTTGGCTGATGCCGGTGCGGTCTCTCAAGTCAAGAAAGATCAGGTTGCCGTGATCGCGCCGCCGGTTGACCCAGCCCATTAAAACTACAATTTGCCCGGCGTGGGCGGCACGCAACTCGCCGCAATAATGCGTCCGTTCGAGATTACCTAAAAAATCGAGCACTGCCTATGTCCTTTACTTGCTGGTGTCAAAAAATGCTCCGTACCCTTGTCATCCTGAGCGAAGCGCAGCGAAGTCGAAGGACCTGCGTTTCGTTTTCTGGCGAAAGGGTGGGAAACCACGAACAGCCTGTGGTAAAAGTCTGGTTTTGAAAGGGCACGACTTTAGTCGTGCCGTAAATACAACAAAGCAAACACGGGCTTTAGCCCCTGAGGGATGTTTTTCGGCGTACTGGACTTTTGCCACAGGCTGCTAACCTCAACCCGCCCCGTTCAATTGGAAAGAAAGACGGCCAGCTCCGCGCGGGGAACCTTGGTCTGTATGCCTGTGGAGAAGTTCTTCACTGTCAGAATACCGGATTTCAGTTCGTCTTCGCCAAGAATCACGATATGGCGGGCGGTCTTGTCCGCCGCCTCAAAGGATTTTTTCAATCTGAAACTGCCCTCGCCCAACTCGATCCACAACCCCTGATGGCGCAATTCGCGGGCCAGAACCAGGGCGGAGGCGTTCAGGCCTTCGCCCAGCGGCGCAATGAAGGCCTCTGCTTTTTGCGCTACGGCAGACTTTTGGTCGAGTGCGGCTAACAAAGTCAGCACCAGCCGGTCCTCGCCCATCGCGAAGCCGATCCCCGGCGCTCTCGGGCCGCCGAGCATCTCGCTCAGGCCGTCGTAGCGCCCTCCGCCAAGCAACGCATTCTGCGCGCCCAGCCCGCCATGCGTGAATTCGAAGGTCGTCCGCGTGTAGTAGTCCAGGCCGCGTACCAGGCGGTGATTCAGCGTGTAGGGCACGCCGGCTGCGTCCAGCGCCGCGGTGACCGCGGCGAAGTGCTTTTTGGATTCCTCGTCCAGTGAATCGGCAATCACCGGCAGCGTCTCGATAATGGGCTGGTCGGCGGGAATCTTGCAGTCCAGCACACGCAGCGGATTGGTGACGGCGCGGCGCTGGCAATCCGCGCACATCTGCCCCACCACGGGAACGAGAGCGGCCCGAAGCGTTTCATTGTAGCGTGCGCGATCCGCCGCCGAGCCAACCGAGTTCAGTTCCAGCGTCCAGCCGGAAATGCCCAACTCATCCAGCAGCGTGGCCAGCATCTCCAGGATTTCCGCGTCGCGCAAGGGCGATTCGCTGCCCGACGAGAGCGGCCCGATGACCTCCGCCCCGATCTGCGAGAACTGCCGGTAGCGCCCCTTCTGCGGTCGTTCGCGGCGAAACTGCGGGCCAATGTAGTAGAGCTTCTGCAACTGCCCGCTCTCGAAGAGATTGTGCTCAATGGCCGCGCGCACCACGCCGGCGGTGTTCTCTGGGCGCAGTGTCAGCGACTGCGTCTTCTCCGACTGCGCGCGAGCGCGATCCTCCCAGGTGTACATCTCCTTGGAGACGATGTCGGT
>PMGP01000014.1 GCA_003156235.1 Acidobacteriaceae bacterium | reverse complement strand
CTGGGTGCTGATCTACGGCAAGCTGGGGTTCCCGGCGCTGGGCGTGAATGGCTCAGCGATTTCGACGCTGGTGGCGCGCATCTTCATGGCCGCGGCGATGCTGGGCTTTGCCTGGCGCTATGAGCGCAAGCGCGGCCACCCGCTTTTCCGCCACTGGGCCGGACCCCATCTGGCGAAGCTCCGCGAACTGGCGCGCCTTGGCGTTCCGGCGGCAGGGCAGATTCTGCTCGAAGTGGGAGCCTGGAACCTGACTATTTTCTCTGCCGGCTGGCTGACGCCGGTGGCCCTGGCCACGCACCAGATTGCCCTCAACTACGCCAGCCTCACCTACATGGTTCCTCTGGGCATCTCGGCAGCCGCCGCGGTCAGCGTCGGTCATGCCGTGGGCGCAGGAGATGGCGCGAAGGCGCGCCGCGCCGGTTGGCTCGCCCTGGGGCTGGGCACCAGCTTCATGCTGCTGGCCGCGGTAGTCTTCCTGGTGGCGCCGGGTCCGCTCATCGCCCTCTACACCCGCGACCCTCAAGTGATGGCCGTCGGACCCAGCCTGCTCGGCCTGGCGGCGGCCTTCCAAATCTGCGACGGTATCCAGACCGTCTCCACCGGAGCCTTGCGCGGACTGGGCGAGACGCGGATTCCCATGCTGGCCAACCTGGTCGGCTACTGGGTGCTGGGTTTGCCGCTGGGGCTGACGCTCTGCTTTGTTCTTCGCTGGGGCATCTACGGCCTGTGGATCGGCCTACTGGTGGCCTTGTTCATCATTGCCGCAACATTGCTCGCGCGCTGGCGGCGGGACTCGGCGCGGCTGGAACTGCAATCTTGACGCACATCCCGTTACCCCTGGCCCGGATGCCGGGACGACAACCAGCGCCGGTGATTATAATCACATGTGAGCGAAAGATAGAATCTTTCCAGAATTTTTCGGAAGGGAATCCCGCCAAATGGCGACAGGCGATCCAGCCCTGGGCGAACAACAGGGCAAACTCGGCGCGCACATGCGCGTCATAAACGACTTCAGCATCAATGTGGCGACGGTAAACGGTTCCGGCTCGCAGTCCGCCAATAACGTTCTGATGAAGAGCATTTTTGGAATGGGCGTTCCGGTGAGCGGAAAGAACCTTTTCCCCTCTAACATTGCCGGACAGCCTACCTGGTTTCTGATTCGCGCCAGCAAGGACGGATACGTCGCCCGCAAGCGCGACTCCGAGATTCTTGTCGCGCTCAATCCGGAGACCGCGCAGGACGATGTGCAGGCCCTGCCCGCCGGCGGCGTGGCCATCTACGAGGAGAACTTCAAGCTCGATCAGGCGCGCGGAGACGTGTCCTTTTATCCCGTGCCCTTTGACAAGATCACAGCCTCCGTCTGCCCCGAAGTCAAGCTGCGCAAGCTGGTCAGAAATATGGTTTACGTGGGCGTTGTCGCGCAACTGCTGGCCATCGATCTAGGCGTGGTGGAGAGCTGCCTGCAACGGCAGTTCGCCAAAAAGCAGAAGGTCTTCGATCTGAACTTCGGCGGTGTAAAAGCGGGCTGGGACTATGCCCAGGCAAATTTGACCAAGCAAGATCCCTTTTTCATCGAGAAGATGAATGAAACGGCGGGCAAGATCATCATCGACGGCAACGCGGCCTGCGGCATGGGCGCGGTCTTTGCCGGTGTGACGGTGGTCGCATGGTATCCCATTACGCCTTCCACCTCGGTGATCGAGTCCACCACTGACCTGCTGAAGAAGCTGCGCGTTACGCCGGATGGCAAGGCGACCTTCGCAGTCATTCAATCCGAGGACGAGCTGGCCGCCATNNCGCCGAGATTCCCGGCGTGATCATCAACGTGCAGCGCACCGGGCCTTCGACAGGCCTGCCCACGCGCACCCAGCAGGCCGATCTGCTCTCGGCTGCCTTCCTGTCGCACGGCGACACCAAGCACCCGATTCTGCTGCCGGGCTCGGTCAAGGAGTGCTTCGAGCTGACCCAGGCGGCCTTCGACCTGGCCGAGCGCATGCAGACTCCGGTCTTTCTGCTTACTGATCTCGATCTGGGTATGAACAACTGGATGTCGGAGCCGTTCGATTATCCTGCTAAGCCGCTGGATCGCGGCAAGATTCTTACCGCGGAAGATCTGGAGCGGCTGGGCGGCTTTGCCCGTTACCGCGACGTGGACGGCGACGCCGTTGGCTGGCGCACGCTGCCCGGAACGCGGCATCCCAAGGCTTCGTACTTTACCCGCGGCTCGGGACACAACGACGCGGCCAAGTACACCGAGGACCCGGAGGAGTACCAGGCGGTGATGGACCGGCTGGCGCAGAAGTTCGAGAAGATGCGTGCGCTGCTTCCGGCGCCGGTTGTGGTCAAAGGCGGAAGCTCCCAGAATCGAAAATCAGGGATCGGTTGCGTGGCCTATGGTTCCACCGATTGCGCCCTCACCGAAAGCCTCGACCAGATCAAGCAGCGCTATGGGAAAGATGTGGATTATATGCGCATCCGGGCGTGGCCTTTTGCCCATGAGATTCACGACTTTGTGGCCTCTCACGATCGCATTTATGTCGTCGAGCAAGACCGCGACGCGCAACTGGCCAGCCTTCTCAAGCTCGATCTTCCCGCCGCCCAGGTGACCAAGCTGCGCAGCATTCTCCACTACAACGGATTGCCCGTGGACGCCGAATTCATCACCGCGCAATTTGCGCTTCAGGAGGGCCTCTAAATGGCAACCGCCGCACCCGCTCCCAAAGTCAACTACATCGGCCTGCCCATTGTCGATTATCGCGGCGGCAAGAGCACACTGTGCGCCGGCTGCGGCCACAACGCCATCTCCGAACGCATCGTCGACGCTTTGTTCGAGATGGGCGTCGAGCCGGAGCGCGTCATGAAGATGAGCGGCATCGGCTGCTCGTCCAAAACCCCGGCATACTTCCTCAGCCGCTCGCACGCCTTCAACGGCGTGCATGGGCGCATGCCGGCCATCGCCTCCGGCGCCATCCTGGCCAACCATACCATGACGACGATTGGGGTTTCGGGCGACGGCGACACCGCCTCCATCGGCATGGGCCAGTTCGTTCACCTCATGCGCCGCAACCTGCCCATGATCTACATCATCGAGGACAACGGCGTCTACGGGCTCACCAAGGGCCAGTTCTCGGCCACCGCCGATCTCGGCTCCAGGCTCAAGACCGGCGTGGTCAACGATCTGCCCGGCATCGACACCTGCGCGCTGGCCATCCAGTTGGGCGCAACCTTCGTGGGACGGTCGTTTTCCGGCGACAAGAAGCAGTTGCTCTCCATGCTCAAGGCGGCCATCGCCCACAAGGGCACGGTGATGCTGGATGTAATCAGCCCCTGCGTCACCTTCAACGACCACGAGGGATCGACCAAGAGCTACAAATTCATGCAGGAAAACGACGAGCCCATCAACGAGATCGGTTTTGTGGCCAGCTTCGACGATATCGCCGTCGATTACGACTCCGGCGAGGTCTACGAAGTGGAGATGCATGACGGCTCCAACCTGCGCCTGCGCAAGCTGCACGAGGACTACGACCCCACCGACAAAGCCAACGCCGTGCGCACCCTGATGGAGGCCCAGGACAACAATGAGATCCTCACCGGCATCTTCTACATCAACACGGAGAAGGCGACCTTCATCGACCAACTCAATCTGGTCGATGAGCCGCTGGCCACGCTGCCGGAGTCACTCACCAGGCCCCCGAAATCAGCCCTCGATGCCCTCATGACCGCCCTGAAGTAAACTCTGCAATCTGATTTCAAGCACAAGAAAGCCCTGCGAACACAGGGCTTTTCTCTGAGCGGATCAGCACGTTGTGAACTCCGCGCTAGTTTTGCGGCATGGGCATGGGAGCAACGCTGCCGCAGTCCGGGCCTTTGTAGGTGGAGGTGGAGTTGACCGTCCATTCCACCGGCGTCGCGTTCTGCCCCATCTGCATGGTTCCCGCAAAATGCATTTTGCCGATGGCGGTGTTGCCGCCTGACCATGTGGACTGAATTTCTCCCTTGCCGTTCATCTTACCGTTGCAGATAAGGTCGGCGGTCATGCTGCTGGTGTGCATCACGACGTCTTCGACCTTGCAGTCGCGCTGGTTTTGCGACATCGGGGCGCCGTATTTGTCGATCATGGCTTGCGTAAGGCAGACTTGGGTGGTCGTGGTCATCCCGCTGAAGGGGGACTTCATGCCGGCGGGCATATTCATTCCGGCAGGCATAGGCGACTTTTGCCAGGTCATGTTTGTAGTCATCTCCCATAGGCCGGGCTTTCTGATGGCTTGCGACGAGGCCGTGATCGTCACGGCAAACAGGCAAAGGCAAATCGTAATCCAAACTCGTGTACTGCGCATGATTTCTCCTATCGGGTTGCGCTGGCTCATGGCCGCGCACGCATACACTCTATCGCAATCTGCTTTGGACAGGAAAGAGAAAACTCAGCCGCGCTCTGCCAGCGTCGTGCCGCACAGCGCCAGAAGCGCGTTGGCAACGCAGTCGGCGTTGTGCCGCACAACGTTCTCTTCGCTGGCGAAATGGCCCGGGATCACACGCACCCCCAGCGCCTCGATGCGCTCAATGTCGGGGGTGATGGGGTACGCTCCCTCGGCAGCGTAACGGGCCAGCGTCTCCGGCGAAAAAGCCCCGGTATTCACCAAGGCGTAGTCGAAGATGGGTGCGCGAGTATGCTCGTAAATTCGTTCAATGTGTTGCGAGGCTGTCAATCCCAGGCTTTCGTTGGCCTGGGTCATCAGGTTGCAGATGTAGACGCGCAAGCCGCGCGCCTTGGCCAGCGCCGCGGGCATACCCTGTACCAGCAGATTGCAAATCAGCGAGGTGTACAGCGACCCTGGCCCCACACTGATCAGGTCTGCGCGCTCGATAGCCTCCAGCGTCTCCGGCAGCGGAGCCGCATCCGGAGGGTCGAGCATCAGCTCCGCGATGCGCTTGCGGCTGGCCGTGATCTTGGTCTCGCCCCGCACCATCGAGCCGTCGTCCATGCGCGCCACCAGCGTGGCGTTGGCCGTGGTCACCGGGTAGATGTGCCCGCGCGTGGCCAGAATCTTCGATGCAAGTTGGATGGCGCGGGCAAAGTCGCCGGTAATTTCGGTGAGCGCAGCTACAAATAGATTTCCGAAGTTGTGCCCCTTCAGCGCGTCGCCCTTGCCAAAGCGATGGCCGAAGAGCCGGGTCAGCATGTCTTCCTCTTCGCTGAGCGCCACCATGCAGTTGCGCAGGTCGCCCGGAGGCAGCATATTGAAATCTTTGCGCAACCGGCCGCTGGAGCCGCCATCGTCGGTCACGGTGACCACCGCCGCCAGGTCGGCGATCAAGCCCCCCTCATCAGGGACGCCTTGGCTGGAAGAGGCCACATGGCGCCGCAGTCCGCGCAGCAGAGTGGAAAGGCCAGTGCCGCCGCCGATAGCCACCACGCGCAGCGGACGGGCTGAAACTGCCCCCGCAACCGTCTGCCCATGCGGCTCCGTTCCAGGAGTCGAGCTTTTTGTGAGAGTCATTGGAGCCCTATGGCACCTCGGGATACAACAACTCAGTAAACCTGGGGTCGTCCGACATACTCTGGAAATCGTTGTCGACGCGGGCCTGAAGCCGGTTCCTGGGGTTCATTTCGATTGCCTTGGCCAGATTGCCCAGGCAGTCCTGGGTTCGCCCGGTAATCGCGTCCAGCAGCGCCAGCCCATAGAAGGCGTAATCCGCCTCCGGATAGGACGCCAGAATAGAATCAAACTCTTCGCGCGCCTCCTCATAGTAGCCGGTATTCAACTTGGAGATGGCGTAGTCGTAGTGTTCCTCGGGCGTGGGAAACGTCAGGTTGTGCTTGTCCACTTGCCGCTGGCAGATGCTGATGTATGTCTTGCACCGTTCCAGCAGCTCGGGCGGCGCGGTATCGAGCAGCTTCTCGAATGCGGCCATGGCTTTATCGAATTTGCCCTGCTGCAGCAGCACCATGGCGGATTGGAAGTGCTGGAAGGCTGGTCCCGTGCCCGAATTGGCTTGGGCGCCGGGCTTGACGGGTGGCGGAGATTCTGTTTTGCGGTCGTGCGCCAAAGTTCGAGCCTCTTACATCCTAAGTTTACTGCGTGTGTGCATACATTCGGCGCGGTTGAGCCAGTTTGCCGCCTACAGAAACCTGCGCCTGTAAATTGGGCTGCTAGGCACCCTTTATACGCACAACCCCGCCTCTCGTCAAGCCAGCAGGCAAGGCGGGCCTCATCCGCGTGGCCTTTTTGCCTAGGAAGAGGCTCTGTAAATGGCCGGATTCAAGGCCGGGTCGTTGTACATCTTCAGTTGGCGATAGAGCTTGAAGCGCCGCTTCCCGTCGAGCGTCTCGCGCCACAATGCATCCAGGCATCCGGCCAGGTCGCGTCGTTGCTCCTCAAGAATGGCCAACCGCTCCAGGTTGCGCTCCGCGTGCCCTTCCGGCGCGCCGGCCCGCTCCGCCTCTTCGCGCGTGTGATAGATCTTCAACGCCAGAATCGAGAGCCGGTCGATCATCAGACCCGGCGATTCGGAGTTCAGCTCCGCTCCCGGATTGGGCAGCCCCTTCGGCTCCAGCCACCCCAGCAAAACGCGATCCAATTGCTCGGCCAGGTCGTTGCGCAACTGGTTGGTCACGTCCACGCGCAGCTTCACTCCGGCCAGATCGGAATCGCTTGCGCCCGGAGCCCGGGCCTCGTCCTCAATGTGCCACAGCTCGAAGTTGGCGCGATGCTGGCCGCTGACCAGGCTCAGCCAATCCGTGCCGGAGCCGGGCTTCGCGGCTCCGGCTGCCGCCTGGTGCCACGCGCGCGTCTCGCGATCCTGCTGGCTGACGATTTCCTCTGCCGATAGCATTTGGACTTTCCTAGGTGTGGGCTTGGCGCAAGCGCCTGAGTTCTGGTACAAGCGTCTATGGTAGAACTATCGTCGCAAAGTTGTCAGTTGTTCGTCGATAGATGAAATAGCTCATATTGGAATCATGCTTTATCTGTAGCAAGCGTTGAAAAGTCGAACGGGTAGTCGCCGTAAGGGTTACCGAGGAAGATAAATGGCAGTCGCGCACAGTTGGAGAGATGCCGATGGCCGGCCTGCCATGCGGGATTTTCTCGCCCAGCCAGCGTCACGACGCGCCACTGTCCGCGAGTTGCTGAAGGCGGAGGCGACAGCCGGCCCCGGACCCTCGCATTAAAATGAAGATCGGGAGAAATCGTGGACAAGAAATGGCAGTTTCCGCATCGGCGCTGGAATCCGCTGCGGCAGT
>PMGP01000353.1 GCA_003156235.1 Acidobacteriaceae bacterium | reverse complement strand
TGTGCCTGCTGTTGCGGAGCAGGGTGTGCCTGCTGCTGCGGCGTAGGATGCGCCTGCTGTTGCGGCGTAGGATGCGCCTGTTGTTGCGGCGTAGGATGCGCCTGTTGCTGCGGCGTAGGATGCGCCTGTTGCTGTGGAGAAGGATGTGCCTGCTGTTGCGGCGTAGGATGCGCCTGTTGCTGCGGCGTAGGATGTGCCTGTTGCTGTGGAGAAGGATGAGCCTGCTGTTGTGGCGTAGGAGTGGTCTTTTGCGGGCCCAGCGGCTTGGCGACTGCCACGTTCTGCGGATGCCCCCCATTGGCCTTGGCAAACGAGGCCTTGTCGGTCCTGGCTGCCGTAGCGTGTTGCGTCTGGACGCTGGTTGGAGCCGTGTGCTTGTCATGTGCGGCTACCTGCTCAGAAGGCTGGGCGGTGTGCTGAATGCCATGGGGACCGCCGCTATAGGAGACGCGGTTGCTGTTGGCGATGGTGTTATTCGAGACAATCGTCCGGTCACTGTAGGTGTTGTGGATTGCGGATTCATTGACGCGCGTGACCGCGGTGTTATAGCGGAAGTTGTTGCCTTGCCACTCGCCGCCGGAGTAGCCGATGCCGCCGTAGCCGTAGCCGTAGTCCACGCCGCCGTAGTAGCCCACGTGGCGGCCCCAGTAACCGCTATGGAACCTGTAGTGGCCTCCGTACCATCCCCAGTAGGGAGGCGTCCAGAGCGCGCCGTCATAGGGCGCCGGAACCCATGAGCCGGGCACCCAGTAGTAGTCGCCCTGGTCCTGATCGTAGGCCCAGTAGCCGGGCATCCACATCAGGTTGGGATCGGGGCAGTAAGGCTGCTCGTAGCTGGGCAGTTCCGGCGGAGCGAAGCCGACAGAGATGAGGACTTGCGCGTGCGATGAAGCGGGAATCAGAGCGAGAAGCAGCGTCAGCAAGAGCCAACGCGCGGAACGGAAGATGCGCATGAGAAGAACCTCCTGGTTCTTTCGCGCCTGCTCCGCTGAGGGAATCGATTTTCCTTGCGCGGGGCGAGGGCTTGGGTACAACGCTGCAAGCGTACCCTGTGCCCTCTTCCCCGTTCTGGTCAATACCGGACAGGAAGGAAGCGTTCTGTGTTTCTGTCCTCTAGGGAACCTCTGAACAAGTAGCTCTACGCCAGACACATTCCCTCAGGGGCTAAAGCCCGACTTATGTTTTGTAGCATTTGCGGCACGACTAANNTTCAAAACATCGACATAATCAGAGGTTCCCTAGAATTACAACACGATCAGTATCGGTAGCTGAGTCCCATGCCGACGATCTTGCTCGCTTGCAAGTTCACCGGCACGTAGACGACCGATGGGTAGGGCGGCGAGGGCAAGTATGTTGGCGACGGGATCGATCCGATATTTCCCGCCACCTGGCCGATGCCGATGTCAAAAGCAAAATGCGGATGTTCACGTTGCGTCACGCGCACGGCGTAGTCCAGCGTGGTGGGGATGTCAGCCTTGCCGGCCACCAGAGGGATGCCGTTGGGGGGATTTGGGCCAAGGCCTTTCGATGTGCCCGGCTCCTGCGTAAAGCCCGCTGAGGGCACGGCTACGATGCCCTTGCCGAGGGGCAGTGGAATGCCGAGGCCGCCAAAGAACCGTCCTCCAAAGCGCGTGCTCTGTCCGCCGATGCCAAAGATGGTGGCATTGGTCATCTTCCAGCCGATGTTGGCCAGGAAGGGAACCGGCTTTTTGGCCCAGGTTTTGGTGACGGCTATGTAGATGTCGCCATTGGTGTACGACTTGGCAGCCGGGATAGCAACCGGGGCGCACAAACTGGTATTAATGCAGTACTGATCGTAGAGTTGCACGGCAACCACGCCGGCCTCGCCGGTGACAAACTTGTCCCCGGTGCGCACCAGGCCGCCGACCGCCACGCCCGGAGTCCATGGACCGAACTGTCCGTCGTTGATGGCCACCACCTTGCCGTGAAAGATATTCATGCCGTTCGCGTGCCAAAGCTGGCTGAAATCCGGTGTGACCGGAACTGCGGTTGCCGACGATGTGGATCCCAACACTGCATTGGCCAGCACTGTGGTGCCCGTACCGCTGTCACCGAACTGGTGCACACTGCGCGTATAGCCGGCCTCGGCGCGGCCGTAAAACGCTTCGGTGATGCTGAAGGCCTCGATATTGCCGATGACCTTGGAGGCGTTAATGAAGTGCACGCCGATGGCCGGATGGGAGAGTGCGTGGCCCTTTTCCATGTAGACAACGTAGGCGGTGGGGGTCAGAAAGCCGCCGGTTTGGCCCTCGAGCGTCAGGTATTGCGCGCTGAGTTGCCGGGTGGAGAGCAGAGCGACCGCTAGAATGCCGCAAACGAAGAGTTTGTGGTAGGTGCGAAGATTCACGTTGATTGAGCTCCTGTGGAGCGCAGTCGCCTGCCTCCGGTGCGTTTGGAATTACTCTCTTTTAACACAACGGAAGTAGATTCGTCTGCCACAAAATTCGGATGATAAACTCAGCACATGCGCCGTGGTTTGTTTATTACCTTCGAAGGCCTGGACGGTTCCGGTAAAACCACGCAAATCAACCGTCTAGCCACATGGCTGAAGAAACACGGCCACCGAGTTCTGCTGACCCGTCAGCCCGGCGGCACGGCGACCGGCGACCGCATCCGCGCGCTGTTGCTGGACTCGCACTCCAAGGGGATGACGCCCTTGTGCGAGATGGTCCTCATGTTCGCCGACCGCGCCCAGGCTATCGCCCAGGTCATCAAGCCAGCTTTGGCGGCCGGCAAGATCGTACTCTGCGACCGTTTTACGGATTCAACGGAAGCCTACCAGGGCGGCGGGCGCGAGCTGGGCATCGAGACAGTTCTGGAACTGCACCGCCTGGTCTGCTCCAACCTACAGCCCGACTTGACGCTGCTGCTGCTGCCCGGGCTAGAGCCCTCGCTGGCTCGCGCGCGGGAACGCAACCAGCGCATCGCCTCCGCCAAAAAGAGCAGCGGGGACGAAAACCGCTTTGAGCAGGAGGAGAACGCCTTTTTCCACCGCATCAGGCAGCAGTATCTCAAGATAGCTGCCCGCGAACCGGCCCGCGTGGTGCTGATTGAAGGCGACCACAGCATCAAAGAGGTTCACGAGCAGATCGTGGCGGCAGTTGCCGAGCGGATAACCGGGTTGGGCACCGGGGCAATCCATCCCTGACGGTTTCTTCAACAACAGGACTGCGCTGAGGTTCGAGATTTCCCACCCTAGTACTACAGTTGTATTTNNGGAAAAACGATCTACAACTGTAGTACTAGATCACCCCAGCGAGCAAAGACCGCTCGCCGGGGATTCCGATAGCCGCAAAAACAAAGACGCGGCGAGGGTGTGGCACCCAGCCGCGTTCATCGCCGCAAGTCCTGGAGAGGCTTGCGCTATTACACTCTTACTAATGAGCAGAGAAGCCACCTTCGCGCCGCAACTCGGCCTCAGCCCCCAACTGGGCCTCAGCTTTGAGGAGCCACGGACCACGCGACGCATTTGGCCGGTGCGCGAGCTGGTGGGCCAGGTGCGCGAGCTTATCGAGCAGGAGTACGGCGACGTTTGGGTGGAGGGCGAGATCTCAAACTACCGCCCCGCGCCGAGCGGCCACATTTATTTCACGCTGAAGGATGCGGAGGCGCAATTGCCGGTGGTGCTGTTCCGGCGGCAGGCGATGCTGCTGCGCTTCCGGCCGGAGGACGGGCTGCATGTGCTGGCGCGGGGGCGGGTGAGCGTCTACGAGCAGCGCGGGCAAATGCAATTGGTGGCTGAGACGATGGAGCCGGTGGGCGCGGGCTCGCTGCAACTGGCCTTCGAGCAGTTGAAGGCGCGGCTCAAGGCCGAAGGGCTGTTTGACGCGGAGCGGAAGCGGCCGCTGCCCGCGTTTCCGCGGACCGTGGGCATTGTCACTTCGCCCACCGGCGCGGTGATTCGAGACTTCTTGAATATTGTGGCGCGACGCCACTCGGGATTGAGCGTGCTGGTTTGCCCGGTCAGCGTGCAGGGAGATTCAGCGCCGGGCGAGATTGAGGCGGCGCTAGCCGAACTGAACAATTCGGGGTTGGTGGACGTGATTGTGGTGGCGCGCGGCGGAGGGTCGCTGGAGGACCTGGCGGCCTTCAACAGCGAGCGGGTGGCGCGAGCGATTGCGGCGTCGCGGTTGCCGGTGGTTTCTGCAATAGGGCACGAGACGGACTTTACAATTGCGGATTTTGTTGCCGACTTGCGCGCACCGACGCCTTCGGCTGCCGCCGAATTGATTACCGAGGCGCAGCACAAGATTGCCGAGCACCTGGCTATGCAGGAACAAAGGCTGGCCCGGGCCGCGCGCTTCCAACTGCTGCAAGCGCGGCAGCGGCTGACACGGCTGCCGGTGAGCCGGGCCGAAGGGCGCGTGAATACGCTACTGCACAGGCTGGCTCAGCGGCTGGATGATTTTTCACTTCGCATGGAGGCCGCTGTAAGCAGCGAATTGCGGCAGCATCAGCGCGAAGTGACAGAACTGGCCGCCGCTGTATTGCGCCACGATCCGCGCCAACAGCTTGGCCGGGCGCGGGAGCGGCTCACCGTCTGCCGCACGCAGCTTGACCGCACGCTGGAACGCAGAACGCATGAATCCGCGGCTCGTCTGAGCGCGCTGGATGCGCGACTGCATTCGCTGTCGCCGCTGGCCGTGCTGGAGCGCGGCTATGCACTGGTGATCGATGCGGCTGGCGTTGTGGTGCGGACAACTAATCAAATTGCGGCGGGCGACCAGGTTACTACGCGCCTGTGCGACGGGGTTTTCATCAGTCGCGTGGAATCGGCGGCAACAACCAACGCGACACAAACCAAAAAGTGAGACTATGAGCGCAGACAACGCACGCAAACTCTTCGGGACCGACGGCATTCGCGCCGTGGCGGGCGAATATCCGCTGGACGCGAACACGATTTATGCTTGCGGGCTGGCGCTGGGCCACTCGCTGCGCAAGACAGCGGCAGAACCAAAAGTGATTGTGGGCCGCGACACGCGCGCATCGAGCCCGTGGATTGCAGCAGTGCTGGCCGAAGGGTTGCGCGAGACGGGAGCGCGCGTGGAGAGCGCGGGAGTTGTGCCCACGCCAGCGGTGGCGTTTTTGGCGCGGAGGCATGGATTTCAGGCGGGCGTGGTGATTTCCGCGTCGCACAATCCCTGGCAGGATAACGGCATCAAGCTGTTCGGCGCGGACGGCTTCAAGTTGGCTGATGCGGTGGAACTGGCCATGGAAGAAGAGATCCTGCATCATGCCTCGCTTTCGGCGGCGCCGGATGCGGCAACGCTGACGCCGTTGGAGGACAATGCTGCATACCAGGCCGACTATATTCAGTTTCTGCTCGGCTGCGTGCCCGGCCTACGCTTGAAGGGGCTGCGGATTGTGGCCGATTGCGCCAACGGAGCGGCGGCGGCGGTTGCGCCGGAGCTCTTCCGGCGGCTAGGCGGCGATGTGATTCTGCTGAACATCGCGCCGGATGGCCGCAACATCAATTTGGAGTGCGGGGCGCTGCATCCGGCGCAGGTGGCTGCTGAAGTGACGGTGCGCGGAGCCGACCTGGGCCTCACCTTCGACGGCGACGCCGACCGCTGTATGCTGGCCGGCAGCCACAACAACGTGATCAACGGTGACGCGATTCTGCTGATGGCGGCGCGCGACCTGAAGGACCGCGACCTGCTGACGGGGAATTTAGTGGTCGCCACGACGATGTCCAACATGGGGTTGGAAGCGGCGCTGAAGCGCTCTGGGATCAGGATGCTACGCGCGCCGGTGGGCGACCGCTATGTGCTGGAAGAGATGCAGAAGAACAATGCGGCGCTGGGCGGAGAACAGTCCGGCCACATTCTGCTGCCGCATCTGGCAACAACGGGCGACGGGCTGCTGACGGCGCTGGTGGTGCTCGATCTGATTGCGCGGACGAATAAGGGCATCGACGAGTTGACCGAGGATTTGAAGGTATATCCGCAGGTGATTGTGAATGTGAAGGTGCGGGAGAAGAGGCCGCTGGAAGGGATTCCGGCGGTGGCCGAGACGATTCGCGCGGCGGAAGAGGAGTTGAAGGATTCGGGGCGCGTGGTGATTCGCTACTCGGGGACCGAGGCGCTGGCACGCGTGATGATCGAAGCGGAGAGCGAAGAGGCGATGAAGAGGCACGCGGAGGCGATTGCGGGGGCGATACGGGCGAAACTCGGCGCGTAGAACTTCATCACAGCAAAATACGAGGGCCGTCTGCGCCACTTTTATGCCGCCAGAGAGGCGGGCCACTCACTAGGGCATTTTTACAGATGTTGTAGAGTGCGGCGTGGACCAAGAGGTCCACGCAACAGCCGGCCGGGAGGCCGGCGCTACAGGTTCGCAACCCATCGGCACTGTCCAAGCAATCGGAAATCGACTTTACACCAACAGGCAAACTGCTTTAATGGTGCGCAAGATTGAACAGTATGCAGAATTGGGCAATGGGAAACTTATAGAGAATGCGCGGAGAACCTCCCATGAAAATGATTATTTCCTTAATTGCGGTAATGTTGACCGCTCTTCTGATGCTGCCGGTAAAGGTCAGTTCGCAATCGCCGCAAAAAGCTAACACATTCAGAATTTCTGGACACGCAGGCGAAGCACAGATTCTTCAGCTCAATGGAAAGTCGTATGTCGAAATTGAGACGCTTGCGCGCTTGACTCAGGGAACCCTCTCGTTCAAAGCCAATCAGACGACGCTCACGCTTCCCTCCTCGGATTCAGGCGGGCAGGCATCCGCGCCTCATGCAAAGGCGGGATTCTCAACAGCTTTCGTTCAGGCGGGCATCGAAGAGATGAGCGTGATCCGGGAATGGCGAATCGCCATCGTGAACGCGGTCCAGAATAATACTCCGGTGTCGGAAGACTGGGTATCGACGCACCACAGACTGGCAGACAAGACTCTGTCTCTGGCCTCTTCCACCGCATCGACGGACGACGACCGCGGCGCGTTACCGATGCTTACCGCTGAATTCAACAACATGCAAAAGCTGAGTGAACTCTACCTCACGCTGCGCAAGCAGGCCTCGGCCATCTCACCGGACAACTTCGACATTTCTCTTGAAGACCAGATTCTGAGTTGTGCGCGTGGCTTTGTAACGATGACGGAAAGTCACGAGTTTCAGGATCAGGCTAGCTGTCACTAGATGCAGCGGACCGCTTATTTCAT
>PMGP01000085.1 GCA_003156235.1 Acidobacteriaceae bacterium | reverse complement strand
GATTGTAAATGCGCGGATCGTCCCGGAAGACGCTGATAACTGTTTGCAGGTTGATCATCCTGACGGCGCCATGCGAACTTGTTGATGCAGGACCGGGGTCGCCGAAACTGCCGTGTGCCGCAAACGCCAGAATATTGGAGTGCAATTCCCGCGCCCAGTGTGGTGATACATGCCATACCCACAAGACACTCGGCAGACCGATTGCAACCAACACGAGGAGGGTTTGTATTGCGCGTTTGCGGTAAACTCCGCCCGCTAAGAAGAAATAGAGCCAGATCAGCCCCACTGTTTGCGGTTTGACAGCGAGGCAAATCGCAAGAAAGAGGATGCCCACTGAAACAAACCTCTCCTTTAGAAAGCACCATACGGCCACCACGCAAAGGCTTATAACAACTCCGGATGGATTGCCAATGACAATCAGCATTTCGCTGTTGGCAAGAAGAATGCCGATCAGACCGCCAGCGAGGACTGGCGCGTAATCTGCCCCAAGATTCCAAGCCAGAAACGAGGCGAAGATGAGGCCCCCAACGGTGAGCAGCATCCATAGCATGCTCGCTGGTCCCCATGGCAGTATTGCGAAAGGGACAGAAAAAGAAAATGCGGTCGGAGGATAAATAAACCGTGTCGCATTAATACGATCCACCACGGTGTGCCGCTGGTGCTCTATTCCACTTTCCTGATATATGCGCAGTAACTCACCTTCGTTGTAAGGATCACAATGTTGAATAAGGCATTTCGCGGGATTATAAACTCCTCCTAAAAAATCGATCATCGGGTCAGGGCTAACGCTTCCAATGGCAGCGTCCAGCACAATCAACATCGCGCTCCCAATCAGCAGCAAATATATGCCATCCATCCGTACTCTATTCATCTTGAACCTATCTCCCGTATTTTCTGCGGAAAGCGGCATGAAAGCCAGCCGTCAACCAGGCCAATGCTTTTGAACATCTTTCCTCGCTTTCCACTCAACGGCTAACTCGCCAGCCCTTGTTCCCTGTTCCCTGTTCTCTGCCTTTACGGTATCTGCGCCATGGGCAATTCGAGCACCGGAGTCTGCTTGCCGTCCTTCACCGCGTAGGCCCACATGCCATGAAAGTTTTCGCGCAGTCCAGGCTGCGTCTTCAGGAATGCGCTCAGCACGGCAATGGCTTCCGTCCGCTGCGCCGCCGGGTCCGTGATTCCGAGCGATTCGTAGACCACGCCCAGGTCAGCGTGCAGCAGCGCCGGGTCCAAATGCACCGCGTCAATCTTCCAGGTACGCGGGCCGTCGGGAATCGTCAAAGGAAAAGCGTTGAGCGGAGAATTTTTGATCGCCGTCTGCTCGCTTCCGAGCTTTTCCAGGTTGGGCGTGGAGAGAATATCCACCGGCAGCAGCAGCATTCTCGCCGTGTCGTAGGCATACCAGGCGGCCCAGGATTGATCCGACCTGGCCAGCTCGCGGGCGTGCGTCCACCACCATACGCCGTCCTGCCCGTCGAGAGCGCCGGGGCGAACGGTCAGGCCGCCCAGCTTCCATCCGTCAGCGGCGCCGTCCCAGACCAGGACGAAGCCCAACTGGCCGGCGTAGGGCGCTCCAACCGCATCGGCCAGCACCATGGCGTACCGGCCCGGCGGCAATGCCCGCATGGTCAGGGTCACAGTCAGCGCGCCGCTCGAGCTGGTGCAGAAAAACTGTGTGTCAGCGGACGCGGCCAGGCTGCTGGCGTCCAGCAGGTAGAGGCTGCGCAATTGAATCTGCCCGCCCTTCATCAGCGACGCGGAAGACTCGACCACCCCTCGCATTCCCTCCCAGTCCTGGGCCATGGCGGGCAGCAGAGCGGCCTTGAGCGTAACAAGATCCTGCTCGGCCACGGCCACGGCCAGCCGTCCCCCGGCTGCCGTCAGCGCATCGCGGTCCTGCGGCAGCAACGCGGCCTGCGTGGTGCAACTTGTGGCGCGGGCGGCCATCGGCGCGGCCAAACCTGCCAACAATATCACCAGCGCGGCAAAAACCTTCCAGCAGAGGCGCATTGATTGAACCCTCTCCGGCGCGCGAAATCTCTTGTGTGAGCGTCCGCGGGCCACTGATAGTCTATAGTAGTGCGGCAATGGAATGCCGCCCACGGCCGGCGCTTCCGCGTTGGGAAGCTTCTGCTGAAAAACAACCATCGGAACCCGGCGCAGGGATTCAACCGCCGGAACCAAGGACCGTTTCCATGCGCACTGACCTCCCGCTCAACTCGCCGGTTTCGCTCGGACTCCTTTGTAAGCGGGGGTTTGTACTGCTGGCGGTTCTAGCCGCAACTCTGGGCGGGTCACAGATGTTGCGTGCGCAGGCGCCGGCAACCACTGTCCCTGCACACAAGAAGGCTCATCCGCATAAGCGTCAGGCGGCAGCGCAGCTACAATCGCTCCCGGCCGCGGCAACGCCTCCCGAGCCCGAACTCCCAAAGTGGCCCGCCAACGAAAAGCCTGTTCCTGCCACGGTCACCTGGGACAGCCAAGGCTTGCGCATCGACGCCGCCAACTCCAGTCTTGCGCAAATTCTGCATGATGTGGCCACAGCCACCGGAGCAAAAGTTGAAGGATTCGACTCCGACCAGCGAGTCTTTGGCGCCTTCGGACCCGGCCCGGCACGCGACGTGCTCTGCCAGCTTCTGCAAGGTTCCGGTTACAACGTCCTGCTGATCGGAGACCAGGGACAAGGAACTCCGCGCGAAATACTGCTCAGTCTCCGCCACGCCGGGACCGCAACGGCAGCCGTCAATCCCACCCCAGCCAGGGACGAAGACACCGACACGGATGAGCAGCCGCAGCCGTCCCAACCGCCCATTCGACCCGGCGTGTTACCCGGCAGGCCGCTCACACCGCAGCAGATGCAGCAGCAGCATCAGCAGCCGGGACAACCGCAGCCGGGACAACCGCCCAGCAATCCGCAGAACTAGTCTCCGCAATCGGCGATAATATCTGTACCAAGTTTCAAGGAGAGTTCCCCATGCCAGAACCAACCATTGCCCAAAAAAGTCCCTATGCCGCCGAAGTTGAAGCCGGCAAGAGCTATTACTGGTGTTCCTGCGGCCTGAGCGCCGGCCAGCCCTTCTGCGACGGCAGCCACAAGGGCACCCGATTCTCGCCGGTAAAATTCGACGCCGCCGAATCCAAAACCGTCTACTTCTGCGGTTGCAAGCACAGCGCCAATCCGGTTCTCTGCGACGGCAGCCACAAAAAACTGTAGGGAATCACTGAATATGTTTCACTGCGAGTCAGCATTCCCTCCGGGGCTAAAGCCCGCACGTTGAGATTGCCACATTTCCGGCACGGCTAAAGCCGTGCCCTTTCAAAACATCGACTTAATCACCTTTGCGGCACGGCTAAAGCCGTGCCCTTTCAAAACGTTGATTCAATCAAAACGTTGATTCAATCAAGACATTGATTCAATCAAAGAACTGATTCAATCAGAGATTTCATAGAACTGCGCCGGTCACAGACTTCGACTTTCATCATGCCCATCACTCACATCTCGGTGCGCGGGGCGCGCCAGCACAATCTGCGCGACATCAGCGTGCGCATCCCGCGCAACACCTTCACGGTGGTCACGGGCCTCAGCGGCTCGGGCAAGAGCTCGCT
>PMGP01000366.1 GCA_003156235.1 Acidobacteriaceae bacterium | reverse complement strand
AGAATTGGGTTCCATACCGGGACGATATTGTCACGCTCAGTGCAAACTGATACACGGCCTGAGCCTTGGCATGATCCCGTTTCACGTGTAGGGGCTCTCATGGACGGCAAAGTTCATCTTGGCATTGTAGGGTACGGATGGACGTATGTTGCCAAGGACGAGATTGTTATTCATGGACCTGCGGAGAAGATGGGATGACACTTAGCGACATTCCCGAGCCGCATCCCCACCGCTCGACGTAGCCATGGCCTTCCTGGCTGCGGTATGCAGCTTAGAAGCGGTATTCGTGTGCTGACAGCAACCATCAATCATCGGAGGTGCCTATGTACAACTTCGAAGAAGTAATTCCCGGTAAACTGACGCGGTCTTGGTACGTATGGAAGGCCGTGTTCTTTCTGCTCTTTGCCCTCAGCGCACTGGCGAAAGTGGCTTGGATAATCCGCAACAACCACGAACTCGTGCTGTTGGACGTGGTTCTGCTCACAATACTGGCAGGACTTCTCTGGGCTAGCAGCCAAGTGTTTACGACTCTACGCACGCTCCAGCCGGACCCGAGCGAAAGCCTCCAACAACTAACCACTCAATATGTCTGGATGTATACGGCTGTAAACGCCATGGTTGGCGGCTGTTTGTGGCTGCTTACGGCTGTGATCAGCAGACAGTAAGAGTGAGCTATGCTGATTAAACCGATCAAATATCCTCCACAGACGACTGCGACCCTGTTAACCATAGCAGGACTCTTATTGGCCGCCCCTTTGGCCATGCTGGNNGGCAGTACACGGCCCTCAGGCTCACCCAGTACCCTTGCTTGCTTTTGGAGGGATACTAGCCTTCATTGGCGGCACCGAGAAACAACTTGAGGCATCGAGGTGGAAATGGGCGACCAGAGCAATCGATGCGGTTTTCCTGTTCGTTGCCGTTGTCACGTTCATACATCTCTAACCGAAAACGACAACGTAAAAGTCCCCGCCTCCGAAGCCCCCCGCTGTCTGTCTAGGTTAACGACCGAAGGGCACTGAGATGAAGGTGGATACNNGTCTTCTAGTAGGCTTTCGCCATGATTCCAGACACCGTCATTACCGTTGTCCTTGTGGTCTCGACCTTTTTAATGACGGCTTTAGCTTTCTATCTGGGCATAAATCCCGTCAACACGAACGATGGAATTAGTTGGTGGCGTAGGCGCTCCACTTGGTACGTCTTGATTCCATTTGTTGCCGCCGCTGGACTGAATCTGGCTGCTACCGTAGCCCAGAATGGGAGGGCGGCATCAGAGTCTGGAAAGGCTCAGGGGAAATTGGACGCAATCACGGGACAGTTAAACGACACGAAAGATAAACTCAGTGACGCGAAACTACAGCTACAAAGAGTCAATGATGATGTAGACCGCGTAAAGAATGATGTCAACTCCGGAAGAATCACACTACTGGATGGCTTCAAGCTCCTAACGACTAATTTGAAGCAGACCGTTTCCAGACCCCCAAACCAAGAAGGACTTGCGCTTGTCAGTATCGGTGCAGCAGGGTTAGCTGAAGAAATGCAGGGAATCTATGACAAAGGCGTGAAGCAATTTGAGGACAAGGCGAAGGACGAACGGTTCGAGATATATCGCAGCATGATACAGCAGGGGAAACCAGAGAATGTGGCCTCCTCGTATCTGCCCATTCCACCGGGTCCCGGCTATACACATACACACGATGAGTTTGCAAATCGTCTTGCCAAAACCACGTTACTCGACCATCAAGTCCAGATAAGATACTTCTTCGCATCAGCAAAGCAAAATGTATCTCCGGACTTCGGGACATTCGTGAGCAGTGAAGTCGCTGCTGAGAATGCGTGCTTCCCAGTGATAGCCAATTCTTCAGGCACGAATTATCTTGAGCCTTGCATTTCGGCTCTCAGGCACATCGCTGACATAACCAAGCCGCAATGACTTCTGCGAAGCCGCCCATGGTCACCAAAGGTCGTAAAAGACTACNNAATATTCTCGCCTCAATTGACTCCGAAATCGCTCAACTCAAACAAGCCCGTGCTCTGCTGTCCGGTGATGGAATCAAGAAGACTGCGACCCCTGCGAGCCCGAACAAGCACAAGATGAGTGCCGCCGCGCGAAAGAGAATCGGCGATGCACAGCGGAAACGTTGGGCGAAGCAGAAAGCCGCCGCTACCGGCAAATAGGTGAAGCAGCCAAGGGCAGTCGGTTCAGCGCACAAGTAGGTTTAGCAGGATGCCGGGTATGTTCGGCTTCGAGGTGTTCTTGTCCTCGGGTGTAAATAGCTCAAGGCCTGTAGATGTGAATGGTGCCCGGTAAGTCCTCAAGGGCAACGAATTTAGTGATGGTCTTTCTGGCTATGCCGCCAGTCGTCGTATTGTTTCCGTTCCTCGTCACTCCGCTTATTCACGTCCACGTGCTCTCGGTGAGTATCGTGCTGNNCTGCAAGCAAAAGCGGAACGAAGTTTCTAAACAGCGAGCGCATAGTTCCCCCTTCAATACAATCCGTATACTTGGATGCTGACTGGGAGCCGGACGACAAGACGGTTAGCGAAATCGAAGGGTGGATTCTGCGACCCCGAACTCGCAGAGTGGCTGCGATGGGCATATGAGAGCGGGGATGTTTCGAAATTCATCCGGGCAAATGC
>PMGP01000245.1 GCA_003156235.1 Acidobacteriaceae bacterium | reverse complement strand
TGGAGAAAAGAGAACCGGCCGGATAGCAATAGCGCGTCAAGGTTAGAGAAGGTTGCCCTCCGTGTCAAGAAACTAAACCTACTGAGGAAGCTCATTTGTTACGAACTGTGCGAAGCAAGCTTGATTGGCCTCGTCAGGTAAGTGATATTGCTGGCGAAGGGGGGATCGCTCGCCGATATCGTCCTGAGACCCAACTGCCGCAGTTGCCGAGAGAAGAATATGTATTCAGCTAGGGAAGCAATCTCGGCGACCCAGGAGAACGCGAATGTAACTTGCGTGACCCATCTGACGATTGGTGACGCAACAGTGGGTTGATCAAGCAGCGTAATGCAGTGGCCAAGGTGCCATTACATTACGCTGCTCTTAATGCTCTTTTCCGAATTCCTTTTTTGAAGTATCTCCTAATGGATCGTGAGGGTGACTGTACCCGCACTCACCACCTGGTGAGTCTGAGGGGATGTTGTGGAGCTAGACCCACCCCCGCCGCAGCCGTTGCAGAAAGCCGCCCCTGCCAGCAAGACTACTCCTAGGCAAGCCGTCAACCAGATGCCACGTGCTGCCAGTCTTCTCCTTAGAAACAGTAGCGGGAGCAGAAGAATCGGCAGCAAGATGCCGGCTGTGGCCGCGCCAGAGACAGTTTCAGTAAAGACCACTGTGACCGAATAAGTTCCCGCCGGCGTTGCCGCAGTGGTTGTGATCGTCACTGTGTTGGTTGTCGCCGAATAGCTGCACGTTGCTCCCGTGGGAAGATTCAAGCAGGTTACAGAAGCGCTCTCCACAGTGGAAGGCAACGTGACCGGATAGCTGGCCGGAGAACCGGCTATTACGGTCTGCGTCACTGAGGAAAATGTTGGCTCGGTTGTCGATCCTGATGCAGAATTCACTTCGAATTGCCAGGAATTGGAAGTCCCGCCGCCCGGTGTCGCAGTCTGTACCGTGACTGAGGTAGTTCCCGCGTTGGCAATCTCGGCCGCCGTAACCGATGCCGTCAATTGGATCGAGCTTACGTATATAGTGGTCAGAGCAGTCGTGCCCCAGTAGGCAGTCGAGTTTGACGTGAATCCTGTCCCGTTAATCGTGAGCGTGAAAGCCGCGCTGCCTGCGTCTGTAAACGCCGGCGACAAGCTTGCAATGGACTGTGCAGGATTGGCCGCACTGTTGACTGTTAGCGTCACTGTAGCCGTAGCCGTCGTGTAGTCGGTCGTGTCGGTGGGGGTAAAGGTGACCGAGAGTGTCTGTGATCCGGCTCCCAGCACCGTTCCAGAAGTCGGCGTGTAAGCAAAGGTTCCCGCCACCGTCGAACTGGCGTCAAGCTGTGCAGCACTCAGCGCTGTACCGTATGTAATTGCCGCTGGTGTCGCCCAGGTGATTGTTGGCATGGCCTGATTAATGGTCAACGTGCCAGTGGCAGTGCCACTGTAGTCTACGTCGTTGATCGTCGCTACCACCCCATAGCTGCCAGCCTTGGTCGGCGAAACCACAGCTTGCCCATTCTGCGTGTAGGCCAAGGTCACCAGCAGATTTGCGGGTATCGTCGTCGCCGTCGGTGCCAGCGGCGATCCGGTATAAGTCTTGGACAAGCTGCCCAGCGTCACCGTAGCCGTCGCATTGCCAATGGTCAGCGAACCCGCCGTGTTGGTCACCGTATAGTTTGATAGTTTCGAATTCGGATCATTCAGTGTTGCCGTGATTGGATACGAACCGGGCACCGAGGTAGACGTTCCCGTGGTCGAGTAAGAGGCCGTTATGCCATCGCCTGCAACCAACCCGTTCAGTGTGCCGGTCAGTGTTGGCACCGCAGCGCCGTAGCTCATCGACTGATTGTTGGCCGTTACGGTAAGCACGGCCTTATTGACCGTAAGCGAGACCATCGCTGCAGCTGCCAACGAGGGTGGAGTTGTATCCGCTGGAGTGGAGGACATGCTTCGAGGCTGACTGAGAGCCTTCGAAGTTGTGCGCGTAACCTGACCGTTGGCAGATGTTGTGCCATCAGGTGTGAAGACAACGCTCAACGGTTGCGTGCCAGCCGGCAAAACTGTACCGGCTGGCGGAGTGTAAACAAACGTTCCAGTCACACCTGACGATGCGTCAAGTTGCGCGGCACTCAGTGGAGTGCCGTAAGTGATCGGTGCCGGAGTTTGCCATGCGAAGGGAGGAACTACCGTCAACAATGAGGCGCCAGTGATGCTTTGGATCGTGGCGCTAATCGTAGCTGATCCCAGTCCGACGCTTTGCACCAGTCCTCCCGCGCTGACCGTGGCGGCGGAAGTGTTGGACGATTTCCAGGTTACCGTGCTGGTCACGTCGACACTACTGCCGTCGGCATACTCGCCGGTGGCGGTAAGCTGGATGGCCGTGCCCTGGTAGACCGTCACCGTCGAGGGTGCAACGGTGATGCTCGACAGCGGCGGTTCGGCTACGGTCAGGCTGGCGGTTGTCAACTGCCCGCCCACTGTTGCGGTAATGGTGGTGGTTCCGTAGCCCATGCTTGTGGCCAGTCCGGCTATCACCGTGGCCACACTCGGACTCGATGAACTCCAGGTCGCCGAGTTGGTTAAAAATCCCGTGCTGCCATCGCTGAACGTGGCCGCTAGCGTGAACTGATACTGCTTGCCCAGTGTACTGGTGTGAATCTGCGCGCTCGATGGTGCGATCTGTAGACCGGTAACTGTCGCCGCTGAAGACGTGGCGTTGGGAACCGTCGTCACGGTAAAAGCACCCGGCCCGGAAAACGAACTCGATGCCTGTGTCAGCGCGCCGGTGGTCTGGTTTACCGTGTAAGCCGCGGTTCCATAGTTGGCATCGACCGTGTAGACGAAGTTGCCCGAGGCTTCTGTGGCAACGGCTTCATCGTAATAACAGCCAGATCCTCCCGGAAGCGCGAAGGGCGAACCGTCGATGGCGGTCAAGCCGCCGGTCGCTGGATCGATGAGGTAGCCATAAAGCCAGTTGCTGGGGCCGTTGTCGTTGCAGTTGAGGTCGGAGGCGTACAGAAACGCGCCGGACGGATGCACGGCAACTCCACTGAAGCCACCGGCGGCCGGGCTGACCAGAGGCGAGCCGGCCACCAGCACCAGCGCCCCGCTGCCGCTATCGAAACTGCAAGCCGAGATGCCTCCGCCCGCGCCATACAGAAAGTGCCCCGAAGGCTCAAAAGTCATAAAAGAGCCGCCGCAACCCGTTACTGCCGAGCCGACTGCCGTCAACGCTCCTGTGGCTCCGTTGATGCTATAGCTCGAAGAGCCAGACCCGCCGAATGCCACCAAATACTTACCCGACGGATCGACCGTGACCGAATACGCGCTGAAAGAATACGGCGATCCTGCCGCTGCGCTCAGCCCTCCCGCAGTTGAATCGATGGCGAACGCATACAGGCTGCTGCCGCCAGCCACGTACAGAAACTTCCCAGCCGGATCGATAGCAAGCACCGTTCCCGATCCTAACGACGTGCCAACTGTATACGGACTGCCTGAAACGGGCGTCAGTGACCCATCCAGACTATCCACCGTGAACGCCGCTACCGTCCCGTTGCCGCTCGCAACGTAGGCAAATCTGCCCGAAGGATGCGACGCAATCGCAAGCACCTGCCCCCCGGTTGCGAACGGCGAACCAGCCACCTTGGTCAAAGTCCCCGCCGTCGTGTTGATCGCATAACCGTTGACCAAAGTGTTGGACGGAGGTCCATAGGGCGTGTTCCCCGTGTACACAAATGCGCCCCAGCGGGTAATTGCTCCTTGCGCCTCCGTCAGCGTCGTACCAATGGTTAACAGAAGGAAGAACAAAGCAGAAGAAACGATCACTCGGTATGACGTGGGTGACAGTGTGGGCAGGGAGATTCTTTCACGCATCACAGTCTCAACTCCAAACAGGTTCTTGTTAAAATGAATTAATGGGCAAGGTTATAGGCCCATTGAGCTCGCTTTAACATCAATGGCAGGCACTTTCGACGCAAATCAGAAACTATTTGCGCGTTTTTCAACCCTATATTGCCCCCACAATACGACTTTCTTACCACTTCTAATCGATTCTTTAGGTCGCCAGGAATTCCGCGCATGTGATTGAAAATACGCTATTTGTGAACCATCACTCCTTGCTCCGCGCGGTTTTTGGTGCCCGGTCTCAGTATATGTCCTGCGATTTTCCGCCGCGCAGAACCATGCCAAGAATTTCTTACAACCCGGATGGTCGGCGATCCGAAATTGAGCGGCAGCCCGAGCCAACGGCTTCGGGTTCCGGCGAACTACAGTGCCTCCGAACCTCCGGTGTGGACCGGAGGAGTTCTAAAATCGTTCTCTACCGCCAATGCGGCCCAGGGGGCTTGTCCATTTCTCGCCTGTATAATCACCTGCTAGATTTCCGTCTTCGGCGTATTTCCGCGTGGTTTGGCAGTCCGCAGCGGCCTGTAAGTTATTGAAAGTACATTTAATAGGGGCTATGGCATGGAAGAGGTCGTTTGTTCGCTCCCAATCAGCTCCACCATTCGATTCGACGCATTTTGGTGGTCATTTGAGCATGGCTCGCGCCTTTAGGGCGCACTTGCCGGGAGGCCTGCCGGCCAATGCCGAAAGAGCTTCATGGACATATTCGAGGGGAAAAAGCAGGGTTTTGGGCAGATGTCTATGGGATAGAAGACGTGGACGAACACCAGTCAATTCTCGAAGGATGTACTTTTGGGTGTATTTATTCGATGTGAATTTATATCCACGTTATTTGCAATGGTTTATGCGTCGATGTGAATCCCCCTCTCTATATAAGACAAACAAAACAGGCAACTTGGCGATGAGTTCAGATGTGCGCTGTGTGCGTACAGTGCGTCTCGGTTCGCCCAATACAGCCCTTTTACCTTACAAAACGGGAAGCAACTTACAACGCCTTTTCGCCAATTGTGGCAGGGGCATAGCCTCAGTGGAAAGAAGTTGAAAATAAAGAGATTCGCTGACTACCGACAGATCCGCGAGGCCGGAATTTGCGCCTCGCCAAAATGGACGGCTGCGCACTCCCAAATCACTTGACGTCTCCACTGCTTTGGGACAACTACGTCCGTTGTCCGCAGACTTCTTTCTGCGTGAGAAGGCGATACTCAAATTTGGGTTGTGAATACCCCACGCCCCAGGTCGAAAGCAAGTCCCCAGGTTCAGTATCCCTCTGAAGATGTGTTGCAACGTGACGAGATCAACTGGTCCAAATTTGCGACTAAGGAAAAGCATTCGGAGTGCTCGTATCGGCTCCCATATAGTTTATAAACTACAGCACCAGTTTCGCCAGCGACGACAATTTCTCTCAATCCTTCACTGATTTGTTCAAGAACTCTCGCGTCTTTGACACCGGAATCCAGAATTTGCTTGTAGATGCGCTAACCGAAGCGGACATATCAGCATCATTGGAGCGGCTGGAGGATGTAGGGAGGCTATGTGCGGCTTTTGGGTTTAACGCCCTATCTCGCGAAGTGGAACGCAATCGCCAGTCAGTTGGGGATGGATGCACATATGTAGAGCTAGGTA
>PMGP01000054.1 GCA_003156235.1 Acidobacteriaceae bacterium | reverse complement strand
TAGCGCCGGTTGGGGTGTGCGTCCACGCGGGCGAGGACCTCTGTGAATTTTTTGTGGTAGTTAGGATGCGCTTTGCGGCCGTTATCGCCCCACTCAGCAAGGAACGCTTCCATGCGGTCGAGGCAACCTTCGTAAAGGGGTTCAAGGATATTAAGAGCGGCAAAAATGAATGCGCCCGAGCCGCCGGTTGGGTCAAGGACGGTGATGCTGGTAATGGCCTGCCACAGAGCCATGAGCAGGTCCGGGCCTTCGCAATTCTGGATGACATCCTGCGCGAACTGGCGGAGATCGAGATTGAGGGTGATGAAGTCGTTGACCTCGCGCACTTTGCCGTGGTCTAAAGTGCTTCGCACTTGCTCGTATCGCTGCCTACGGGCGACGACTTCGCGCCAGATTTCGGTTGGCAACGCGTATTCGCCCGGCGCCGGCGTGTTCCACGGTTTGCGTCGTTCAATCAAATCTGGCTTGGCAGTGTCCAGGCCAGCCTCAATATCTGCCGGGAGCTTTCTTTCCGTGCCGTGCCGCACGGCGGAATAGATATAGCGATCGGGATTTTCCTGGAGCAAATCCCATACGGTCGGACCGTTGGGATTCTCAAATGCCACCTTGCACTTGGCCCGAGCGGCGTCGAACAGGAACGGGAGAACGGTGTTTTTGCTGATGTACTCGGTGATGTCCTCCTTCGTGTAATACGCGCCCATTTGCTTCTGGTTGATGTACTTCTCGAAGATGTAGCCGAGCACGTCCGGATTGATCTCGTTGCCGTTGCGGTTCTCACGCTCGTCGAGATGCCAGTCGTATTCCTTGAAGAAGCTAAAGAGTTTCTCAAAGGCAGTGTCGGCAATAACGATGGTCTTGCCGTGAAGCTCCTCGATCTGGTGCTTCTGAAATAGGCCGCCATTGAGATATGGAATCTCACCAAGCAACTTGTTCGTGGCGGCGGAACGCTCCGCCTTCTTCCGCGCAAAGCCCTGGAAGAAGAGCGGGCAGAGGAAATCTCTGTAGTAGGCATCTGGCTTTCGGTCGCGGCTCTCAGCGAGCTTGTTACGCAGATAGTCCTTGTCTCCATTCAGGAAGCCCTTCTCCTGAATGAAGTAAAGGAACATCAGCCGATTGACCATGACAGAGGCATACCAGCTCTCCATCTGCTTGTCTGGGATGCCCTTGATGAAACTGAGGAAGCTGGAGTGTTCGGTCTTGAATCGCTCGTAGAACTTCTTGGTGACTTTTTCTACATCGAAAGCTTTCAGTCGCCCGGTGACGCTGGTCAGAGTGAGGACTTCTTCCTCATCCAACGTAAAGACCAGACTGTCCAGCTTTTGGAAGAGCAACTCGCCAGATTGGGTCGGGGAGTAATGATAGGTGCGAACCGCCGTGGGCTTACCCGGCTCCTTACGCACCCATTGCCATACCTGGCGGCCGTGTGACTGGTCGGTGAAGACAATCAGGTGCTCAAAATGATCCTTGGCAATGAGCTTGTCGAGCTTGACTCGAATGGCGTATTCAGGAATGGAGTCTGAAATCAGAACAACTACACCACGCTTCTCAGCGACGGCATGAAAGTGATAGTCGGCACCGTCGATTTGTTTCACGAGATTGGTGGCGAGGTTGTCCCAGCCAAGCTCCTCGATGAACAGCGACTTGAAGTCAAATGCATTTAGCCATTGCCTGGCGTGTTCGCGGTTAATTGCCATTTCCCTGACTTTCTACAAGCCCAAGTGAGCAAATGATTTGAGCTACCGTTTCTTGATCCTCGTCGCCTTCGACGATGCTGAGGCGTCCGGTCTCCCGCAGACCAGTGGCTAGCTCGGCCAAGGTCTGGTCGGTGCAGTCAGTTTTCATGTGCCGGTTCAAAATGTCTGCGGCAACAGAACGGAGCGGGTACTTGTATACATCTTCAAGCGTTCGTTGCAATGGCAGAGTGTCAAAAAGGGTACCCTTTACTTCCAGGGCGTACCGCTTGAGCCGCTCATAGGTGCGATAGCGCGCACCGGTAGCGCTGCCCAGACCACCGCCGACAACCTTCTCTTCCGCGGCAAGCTCTTTCACTGCGCCTTCGACCAGCTCGTGATGGTTCGGGAGGCGAGTCACGGCCACCGTTGTTGGAAGGCACTCCGCAGCCTTCAGAATCTTGAAGGGTGAATCGGTGACGCGCTGGCCCTTTGCGTCAACCCAAGCGAGCGAGTCGGTTCCGCTGGCATTCTTCAAATAGACCAANNTTCGGCATATCCTCGATGGTCTTTTTGAGCGCAGGGTTCGTGGTGATCGCATCTTGCCAGATTTGATAGGCGTAAGAGACGAGGTCAACCTCGGAGTCCTCCTCGCCGTCGAGAAGCCCCGCCTTTTCGTTGTAGAGATCGGCAACAATCTTATTGTGCTTGTCGTCATCGAAAAAGGATTCATCGGTGCCAACTACTTCAGAGTTCGCGTGGAGCCGCGCTCGCACTTTTGCTCGAAGGTTGATGATCGTTTCGATTCCGTCTGCTGGCAGGAAGCTGTAGCAAAGGATTTTGTCGGACTTCTGACCGATACGATCCACGCGGCCCGCCCGCTGGATAAGACGAATGATCGTCCACGGCAGGTCATAATTCACGATGATGAAAGCGTCCTGGAGGTTCTGTCCTTCACTCAAGACATCGGTGGCAACGAGGACGCGCAACTCCTGCTCCGGCGCAATGGTCTTCTTGTTGCTTTGCGGACTGAAACGATAGGCAAGATCCGTGACGTTCTCTGAATCTCCCGTCGCCGCTGCAACTCGCTTGATGCCGGCAGCCGCTAGCTGGTGACTCAGATAATTGACCGAGTCGCTGAACTGACTGAAGATCAGCACCTTGTCAGTCTTGTGCTTCTGGCTCGCCAACGTGATGAGGGCCTGGAGCTTTGAATCTGNNGCATCTGCTAGAAGATCGCTACAGAGTTGTGGCCGGAAGAACCCTGGACGAATCCAGTCGAATCGAGTTCGGAAACGGCCCGCGTAAAGCGCATACACCTCGGCGGCGCGAGCGCGAAACGCGCTGACTGTGCGCAAATGCCCTTGGGGTGCGCTGATTTCGTCGAATGTCTCTATTGTTGTTGAGTCCTCGTCGGACGTGGTCGTGTCCAAGAGGCCTGAGTCTTGTGTGCCAATGGGAATCTCTAGGCCATTTTCAATGGCGT
>PMGP01000232.1 GCA_003156235.1 Acidobacteriaceae bacterium | reverse complement strand
GAACCGGCGCAGCACCTCGCTCAGCTACCGGATGCTGAGTTCGATGCAGGGCTCGCTGGGAATCGGCGCCAACATCGCTAACTGGACTGCAGACGAAAACGCGCTGGCAAAACGATTGATCGCCGCTTACCACCAGGTGCAGCCGACGATTGTGCAGGGAGAGCTTTACCGGCTGATCTCGCCTATCAATGGCAGTGAGTTCTCGGCAACTCAGACGGTGAGCAAGGACAAGAGCCAGTCGGTGGTCTTCGTCTTCATCCACTCGACCCAGGAGGGGCATCTTTTCCCGCTGCTGAAGCTGAAGGGACTCGACCCGGCAGCCAATTACACACTCAGTTCTATCGAGGGCAAGACCGGGCAAGGAGAGCCGCAGACGGCAAGCGGCGCCTGGTGGATGAACCACGGACTGGAGATGGACATGGGATTCCGGGGAGACTTTCAGGCGGCAGCCTTCCGCCTGGACCGGAAGTAGATAGCGTTCAAGTAGAATTCAGAACGCAAAACGCGAGGAGGGCTCATGCTCTCCTCGCGTTTTGTTTTGCGCGCCGAAGCGATTGCGTCAGGCTGCTTCAGGCGGGGTTGGGGTAATCTCGAACTCGACGTGCTGCGCGCCGAGATAGGGATGGTGTGCGGTGAGGCGCACCTTGCCGGGCTGCTCAGTGGCGCGAATCCAGACGGCGCCGTTGCCTCCGATGAGCGAGAAGGGATTGTCGCCGATGAGCTGGGCTGGGCCGGTGAGCTCGAAGCGGATGGCGTCGGCGGCGAAGGGGCGGATGGCGTCGAATTCGTCGGTGACACGCAGGACGACGCGGGTGGTGTCGGCTCCGTCTGCAATTAACGCGGTGTCATCGGGCAGCAGCGTGAATTTTTGATCGATTCCCTTCCCCGAGAAGCTGCGCGAGACGACCTGCTTGCCCTGGATGTATCCGTCGATGCGCAGATCACCCCAGTGTTTGAAGCTGTTGGTGAGATCGGCCGTGAAGGGCGCGTATTTTAGATGCGGGAATTGCTTGCGGTCGGGATCGGCCTCAGCCACCAGCTTGCCGGCGATGTAAAACTTGAGGTGATCGCAATTGGAGGAGACCAGGGCATTGGTGAAGCCGATGCTCTCATCGCCGCGCGCCCAGTGGAAGGCGGGAACGAGGACGATCTCCTCGTCTGGATCGCACTGAGAGCGATAGAAGCCTGCAGCGGGCTTGGGCTCACGGAAGATGTCGGTGACGCCGTGGTAGCAGATGCGGTCGCCGGAGCCGAAGTTGTCGTGGGTGTTGTAGTCGAAGGCGCACCAGGCGATGCCGCCGGCGTACTGTGGATCGGAGGCCAACTGATCGTGGACGCGCGCGTGGCGCACAGTGTGTTCGCGCAGGCGCTCGATGCTGTCGATGGTCTTGGTGGGGAAGGTATGGCCCACGAATTCGGTATTGAGATAGAGAGGATGATTGGGCGCCTTGAGCGGCCAGCCAAAGTCGTTTATGGTGAAGACGTCTTCCAGCAACTCGGAGTTATAAAGGTATCGAATGCCGCCGGTCTGGCGGGTGGCGTCGAGCTGGTGGGCCATGGCGTTGGTGCGGGTATAGAAGTCGTGGCTGTCGAGCGATTCGTTGATGCGCACGCCCCAAAGAATGATGGAGGGGTGGTTCCAGTCGCGGCGAATCATGCGGCTGACGTTATCGACGGAGATGTCCTGCCAAGGCAGATCGCCAATGTGCTGCCAGCCGGGAATCTCTTCGAGGACGAGGAGGCCGATCTCGTCGCAGGCGTCGAGGAAGTGGCGCGACTGCGGATAGTGAGAGGTGCGGACGATGTTGCACTTGAGATTCTTGCGCAGGATGAGGGCATCCTGGCGCTGCACGCGGGCGGGCATGGCCTGGCCAACCCAGGGGAAGGTCTGATGGCGGTCGAGGCCGCGCAGCTTGACGACTTTGCCGTTGAGCGAGAAGCCCTGGGGCGTGAAGCGGGCTTCGCGGAAGCCGATGCGGCGCGTATCGTTGTCCAGCAGTTGGTCGCCGCGCAGAAGACGCACTTCGACGCGGTAGAGCTTGGGGGAGCGCAAATTCCAGAGCTGAATGGCGCCGAGATTGTCGAGGTGAAGCGTGATGGGCGGGATTCCTTCGCCGTTGCTCGCGGGCAAATCCTGTACTGTTTTCGCCAATAATTTATCGCCGTCGTAGAGCGCTGCTTCCAGCGTCAATCCAGGTTCGAGGGATTTCTTAGAGCTTTCAAGGAAGCACTGCACATCGAGCGACTGGTGAGCGGAGAGCACGTCTTTGGGCTGGGCGAAAATATTTTCTATGAAGGTTTGCGGGACGATGCGCAGGGAGACTTCGCGGTAGATGCCGCCGAAGGTGAGGTAATCGACCTCATAGCCGAAGGGCGGAATGTCGGGGCGCTCGGTGGAATCGACTTCCACTGCGAGAACGTTGTCGCGGTCGAAATCAATGTGCGGCGTAAGTTCAAAAGAGAAGGGCGTGAAGCCACCCTTGTATTCGCCCAGGCGCACGCCGTTCAGCCAGACGGTGGAGGCGGTCATCACGCCTTCAAAGTCGACGAAGACACGCTGGCCGCGCGCGGCGGCGGGCAGGCGGAAGCGGCGGCGATAGACGGAGACGAACTCATAGGATTTTTCGTCGATGCTGTGCCAGGGTTCGCGTAGATTGGTGTGGGGCACGGTGACGCGTGCGAAGCTGGAGTCGTCAAAATCGCGGGCGCGGGCCGCGGGCGTGGCGGAGGGGCTATAGCGCCAATTGCGGTTGATGGGCAGCACCATGCGACCCTTTCCCGCAGGGGTTGATTCGGCGGCAAGGGCGGCAGCGGGCAGGCTGGAAGCAACCGTTGCGCCGGCCAGAGCAGTTCCACTGATCTTGAGAAAATCGCGACGATCCATGTGTCTCCTTAATCCGTAAAAAATGCGTGAACAGCGGCGGCGGCCCCATCAATGCCGTGCGGATGTGCCGGCCTTCTCTGTATAAACAAATTGCTGAACCTCCGCCCGTTCCTTGTCGATTTCGGCCAGGTGTTCCGCACGAAGTTTCTGATAGACCTCGAATTCCTTTTGCGCGCGGTCCTTTTGCCCGACGTGAACATAGTCGGTCCCCAAACGGTAATGCGCGTCGGAAATATTCGGGTCCAGTTCCAGCGCGCGCTCATACTCTGGAATTGACTTTTCATACTCATGCTGGTCGGCGTAGATGTTGCCCAACTGCACGTAGGCCTCGGAGAGCTTGTCATCCAGCGCGATCGCCTTTTTCAGCAGTGACTCGACGGCCTGAAGGTCCAGGCTGGCGTCTCCCACGCGCTTTCCCTTCCACAAACTCAGCGCGTAATAATACTGGGCCATCGCGTCGTTGGGTTTCAGCTCGGCATAACGCTGGAATCTCTGGATTACCTCTCCAGCCTGGCCTGGAGAACTGTCATAGGCCTTGGAGAGATAGAGGTAACAGCGAGCGTCAGCTGGGTCCAAATCAGCAGCGGCTAGCAGAGCCTTGACCGCCTCGTCGTACTTTCCCCGCAGATCCAGTGCCATGCCCAAGCCGATCATCAGCCGGGGCGAATTCGGATAACGTCGGGTTGCTTCCTGGAAGACTTCGATGGCCGGTTCATAAGTGCGGTGGAGAAGCAGCTCGCTTCCCCAATCGAAGAGGTTGTCGTCGCTGGGGTCCAAGTGAGCGGCGGTCTCGAACTCGTTGACTGCCGCGATGAATTGTCCGTCTTTCTCTTCTATCTGGCCGAGCAGGTTGTGCAACTCGCCGGTGTTCTTGATTGGCAAGATGCTCTGCACAAGTTTCCGCGCATCGGCGAGACGCGCGGTGAGGAAATACGCCAGCGCCAGATCGTAGCCGTTGTTGTAAGAGGAAGGGTTGATGCGCTGCGCCTCTTCGAGCAGCGGGCAGGCCTGCGCAATCTTGCCGGACTGAATGTAGAACTCGCCCAGATTGTGATTGGCGTCGTAATCCTTGGGTTCCAGTTCGAGCGCCTTGCGAAACTGTTCGCCGGCCAACCTGGTCTTTCCCGCATGGAAGAGCGTCGCCGCAAGATTTTCCCGCGCGGCTCCCGAAGCGGGCTTGATGCGAACCGCCTCTTCCAGTTGTTCGATGGCCTTTTCATCCTGACCGAGCGCGGCGTAAACCTGTCCCAGCAGCTCATGCGTCGCAAAGCTCTTCGCCGCGTAGGGCAATAGGCTCTCCAGTTGGGCCGCTGCCTCCGCGTACCTGCCGGCCTCGTATTGCGCCACCGCGGACTTATATTCACGGTCGTGCTTCTGATTCTGGCTCTCGGGAACCTGGGCAAATGCCGGGCAGGCTTGAAAAAGACACGCGAGCAGAGCGCAAAGAATTGCAAATCGAAATCTGGACCTTTGGCTCACGGTTCTCCCGAAGACAGAAATATCGTTGTTTTGAGAGGGCACGACTTCAGTCGTGCCGTATGAGTACCTAATATGGATTCGGCTTTAGCCGCTGAGGGAAAGTACGTTGTCGAAAAAACCTTCCCTCAGGGGCTAAAGCCCAACTTTCGTTTGCTCGCTTTGCGGCACGACTGAAGTCGTGCCCTTTCAAAACCAGGTCATGAAACGTGTCCGCACAGAAAAAAGCCCCGGATAGGCGCCCGAAAGGCGCGCCTATCCGGGGCTTTTTCATTTTAACTCAGTAGTACAGCTTCAGAGCAAATTGAATCTGCCTCGGATCATAGGGAGCATCGCGAGTGGATCCAATTTCGCCGAAGGTGGAACTGTTGTACAACGTCGAGCCGCCAATCGACACGACGCCGTTGCCGCCGAATCCGGGAGCATTGAAGTTCGGGTGGTTGAGGACGTTGAAGAACTCCGCCCGGAATTGCATGGAGAAGCGGTCGCTCATTTGGAAGGCCTTGAACGCCGAGAAGTCCAGACGATGGAATCCAGGCCCTACGGTCTGCCCTGGCCTATTGCCCAAAGCGGCAAGACCGGTCTCCGCTGTGCATCCTGTTTCCGTTGGATTAGAAGCGAGGGTCCCAGAGATCGACACCAACTGACAGGGTTGCGTGAAGGCGGCGGGATTGCCAAACCAATTCAGAACTCCGGCCGAATCCTTATGCAGGCCAAGTTGCGGGCTCTGCCCCGCAACCTTCATGACATTGCAGCTCGATCCAGCGGATGTCCCGTCGTTGGGGCAGCCGAGATTGAGCGGTTGGCCGCCTTGAAGCGTAGCGATCCAGTTTACGCTCCACCCTCCAAGCACGGCATTGGTTACGGCCCCTTGGTTCAGCCAGGGCTTATCCTTGCCGAATGGGAGTTGATACCCGCCGCTGAAGTGGAGTACTTGCCGGATATCGAAATCGGCCGGACCCCAATCGAACATTGGGCCCGCGCCCGGTATGTCGGGCGCACGGAACGAGGCCGTGTTGGCCCCTCCCAAGCTGCCACCATTCAGCAAGTCGGCGGCATCCGACAACGTCTTGGACCAAGTGTAAGCGAGAAGGTAAGTCAACCCGCTCGAGAACTGCTGCTCGAGCTTGGTTTGCAAGCTGTGGTAGGTGCTCACTCCAATCGTTGACTGGTAACTGTTGCCTTGGGAGAAATCCGGCCATGGAACATAAGCCGAGGTGCTCGCATTGTATGGCAGGAGTTGGCTCACATTGTTGGTGCTCAGACCTACCTGCAGGTCTTCGCCGTGGGTATACACATACGCGGCCTGCAGGGACACGGTGCGGGTCAGCGAGTATTGGAGAGTGAGGTTACCGCTCAGCGTGCGGGGGGTTACCCAATTGAACTGCGCACCCTCCAGGTTGAGGCCCCTGGCATCCACCAAGAGAGGCGAAAATGACATGCAGGAGAGACCGGCGCCCATGGTCACGGTTCCTCCCGGACCCGCCGTTGGGCATGAGGAATACGGCGTACCCGCGCTCAAGGGCGAAACACCCTTGATGCCGAGGCTGCTTTGTGAATACTGGAACTTGTACGCGAAGGGATAATTCTCACCGATGTTGGGTGAATATCCCTGGTTCTCAAACGAGTTGTAGAAGATGCCAAAGCCGCCGCGGACGACGAGTTTGGGGGTGGCTTGATAGGCGAAGCCTACACGCGGAGCAAAATTGGTCCTTTGGTTTTGCACCAATCCCATCCCGTATTGGGGAGTCCTCTCCAGCGTAATTCCGTCGTGCGCCAACAGATCGCCGAAGCCCCAGCACCCGGACCCTGGGGAGCCAAAACAAGTACCTGCGTACGAGCCTGCAACGCCTGTGGGAATGCCCGTAGACAAGGCCCTCGGATACCTCCCGTTCTTGGGCATCAAGTACGTGGGAGTGCCGCCGTTGAGGGCGCTTGGAACGAAATTGGCCTGGCCGCCATTGGTCTCCTGAATCGGCCCGAAGTAATCCCAACGCAGGCCGAGATTGATGGTCAGCTTGGAATTTACCTTCCAGTCGTCCTGGACGTACGGGGCATAGTAGACCTTGTAATCGTTGGTGGTGGCGATGTTGGAGGCGTTCATGGAGTTGGCGCCGCCCGAATAGTTCTCGAAAGTGGCAGGAGCGGCAGCGTTAATGGAATTCGCTTCCGGTTTAATCAGGAATTGCGCCCGGCCCAGATTGCCAGCGGTTTGAGTCGGAACATCCACGAGGTCGCCATCAAAGCCAAAGTCGCCACGCGAGTATGGCGGCTGCAGCGTGTCGAACTTGATGAACTGCGCTTCAATGCCCAGCTTGAAGCTGTGCTTGCCCCAGATTTTCGTGAAGTCGTCGGTGAGCTGGAGAGTCTGGCTGATTTCGTCCGAAGGCAGGAAGCCGTTGCTGCCCAAGGTCGCCATTCCGCCAAAGTCGATTTCAGGAAGACCGCCGTTTTCAGTCGATTGCGGGATCCCCAGAATTCCGTAGGTCGCCGGAATGCCCATCACGCCGCCTTCTGGACCGAAGCGCGTAGTGTGGAGGTGGTTCAACCCCAAGCGCGCCACGTTGACTGTGGCGGGGTTGAATACGTGGGTCCAGGCCGCGGCAGTCTGGCTGGACTTCGCTGTCTGGATGCCCTGCTGGAAGCCGCCGCCGTCCGCTATGCCTCCGAAGATGCCCGGAATATATTGCGGGTCATCCACGTAGCTGAAGCGTAAGAATACCTGGTCTTTTTGGTTGGGGTTGAAGTCCGCCCGGACATCGAAGGCGTTGCGATGCTCGTACAGATTGGGACTCGAGCCGTAGTTTGAAAACAGGCTGGTCGTGTTGGTCGGCGCCGGGTAGAGACCCATCAGCCCGATGGCGACCGGGTCCAACCGTCCGGCAGGAATTATGTTCAGGTTGGGGCATGCGCCAACCGTAGGAGCCGTATTCGAGGCAGCGCATTGGAACGGATCGCGAACCCAACCTAGAACCGTGCCAGCGGGTACGGTCGGGGCGCAAGGTATTGTAATCCCGGAGGCAGTATCCGGCACGCCGCAGCCAACCGACCGCGTTGTGGCGGGATCCAGGACAGTGCCTTGCGCAAACGAACGGTTCAGGACGTCCTTCAGGGCAGCCGAGCTCGCCTGCGCGGCGATCAGGTCCTGGAAATTGGTGTAACCGCTGCCGCGCTCCGCCGCGCTCGGCACGGCGCCCGTCGCAACAGAGCCCTGCACGCGACGCAGACCTTCAAAATCGCCAAAGATGAATATCTTGTTCCGGAGGATCGGTCCGCCCGCGGAAACTCCGAATTGATTCATTTCCAGCGCGCCTCTGGGAATTTTCTGGAAGCCTTCAAACCAATCCGCGGCATCGAGTTTGCTGTTGCGGAAGAACTCCCAGGCCGTGCCATGGAGGCTGTTGGTGCCGGACTTGATGGTGGCGTTGAGAACGGCGCCCGCGGCACGGCCTTGTTCGGCGCTGAAGTCGGCTGTCTGGACCTTGAACTCCTGGATGGCGTCAACCGGAGGCAGAACGATGAAGTTGGTGCCGTTGAGGAAGTCGACGGTGTCGGAGTTGTTGTCAATGCCGTCCAGCAGGTAATTGTTTTGTGCAGGGCGCAAGCCGTTGGCGGAGAAAGCGCCTGAGGCTGCGTTGCCGCGCGTGTCGGCCTGCGGCGTTTGCATGCCGGCGCCAAGCTGGGCAAGGAAGGTGAAGTTGCGGCCATTGAGCGGGAGATCGTTCACGCTCTCCTGGCTGATGACTTGTCCAACCGATGCTTCTTCGGTCTGCATCAGGGGCGGTGCAGTGGTAACCTCAACGGTTTCAGACGCGGAGCCCAGCTTGAGCTGAACATTGACCAGTAGTGTCTGCGCAACGTTTACAGTAAGGTTCTGCTGGGTGGTCTTGGCGAAACCCTTCGCGGTGACGGTCAGGGAGTAGTGCCCGATTCTGACCGGGGAGAAGGTATATCCGCCGCTGTCGTTCGTCCTAGCCTGTAGGGTGATACCCTGGTCCGTATTCAGGAGGGTTACCTGCGCGTTGGCAACGACCGCACCGGTTGCATCCTGAACCGTACCAGTAATCGTTCCTTCATCCACCTGGCCAAATGCGTACCNNGGAGGAAGCAGAAACATGTGAGGGTGATGGTGCCAAGCAGTCTGAACCAACTGCCGGCTTTGCGATCAAGGCCCATCCGAATATCCTCAATTTTGTCGCGGTTGCGTCCGTTTCAAATTCCGTTCTTCTCCTTCAAGCTCGTTGCTCGGAGGGAGAAGCGGCCACATCGAGCGATGCTGTAAACGACTCCAATGCAAAGCTGTAAACGGTTACAGCACGTGGAAAGCAGGGTATTACCATCGAGCATTATTTGTCAACCGAAAGTTTGAGGTCGTCATCNNCTTGGCGCGCAAATGGTTTAGAATCTGTGGAATATTGATCCTGACAGACGGCTCCGCCGCCAACGGGTGGGTGTGCCTGGCAAAGGGCAGCCCACCCCATGGCTTGATCGGCATCCGCGTTACCGGTAGGCCAATCTCGCCAAGAAATGAACAGGCTGTGGAAAACTCGTTGGGTTGGAGGGCGCGATGTTGACAGTTGCGTTTCAATACGGGGAGAATTTCTCACCTGGAAGTGTTTTCCACAGCCTGCCTGGCCGAAGCGCCCTTCCTAACGAGGTCATTCGCTACTTGATGTGCAACGCGCCTTCCCAATATGTTCATCTTGAAACGCGCCGCTCCCGAGGCATGCTGAGGGGATTTTGGCCGAATCTGGTCTTGGTGCTATCCTGCGGACACCTTGCAGGCTCCACGGACCCCTTCATATATGTTGCGCGAAAACAAGGACAGCCAGGATCTTTCTCGGCGGACCCTTCTCAAGGGAATGGGATTGGCCCCCCTGCTCCTGCGTCCGGCCCCATTTTTTGCATCCTCGTTCGTTTTCGCCCTCCCCCAGGTCTTCCCGGTCCAGAACTCCCGTTTTTTCCTTTCCGATCTCCGCTTTACTCCACACTATCCGGAAAAATCTCCACTCGCTGACGTGCTTCGGCTTGTTGCTCCAGGTTCAGATGAGTACATTACTGAAAAGTACGCCTTTGAAATTGAGGCGATTTTTACGGAGTGGAGCCAGGCCCTAAGGGCATCGCTGCACGGCCTTTCGGCCTTGGCCAAGTCGCTGGACCCCGCAATCGAAGTCTCCCCACTCGGCGCCGCCAAGGAGACGCCNNCCGCCGGCGCGGTTTCTGGGCCGGGGCGGTTTCTTCAGGAGATCCAGGCCTGGCTGGGGCAGGATTCGCGGGTTGAAACGGCTGAGTTCGAAATCTTTGGCATCGAAGAACTTGCTGGAGCCCTGCTGGCAGTTCACCTTGATGTTCGATATGACCTTGTCTCAGTCAAGAGCGATGATCGGCGCGAGGAGCGGGTCGGTTCCTGGCGCATGGAGTGGGGCCGCGATCAATCCGGAGCGTGGAAGGCGCGGCGCGCGGAGGCCGTCGAAGAGACGCTGAGCATTGCGCAGGGCCC
>PMGP01000257.1 GCA_003156235.1 Acidobacteriaceae bacterium | reverse complement strand
ACGTGGTGAAGGGGCCCAAGGGGTGGCAGGCTGCCGACGTGCAGCCGCTCTGAACCCACCGGCCGGATTCCGGCAGAATCTAGCAAACACAAGCGAGGGTTGGGAGCGATCCCATCCCTCGTTTGTTATTTGTGGCGGATCATTGCAATGGACTGATTATTTAGCAAGAAGGGATCGGATCCCAGCGTGAAATACAGTACGGCGATCATCATCGGAGCAGGCCCGGCGGGACTGACGGCTGCCATCGAGTTGCAGCGCAATTCGGCAGTTAAGCCGATACTGATCGAGGCCAGTCAGGAAATTGGCGGTATCTCGCGCACCATCCGCTACAAAGGCAACCGCATGGACATCGGCGGCCATCGCTTCTTCTCCAAGTCAGACAGAGTGATGCGATGGTGGCTCGACCTGATGCCGGTTGCCACCTGCGGCGAGGCTGGTGCTTACGAAACGGGACAGTTGCTCTATCAAGGGCAACAACGCGATCTTCCCGCGGCAAATGATGTGCACGATCCGCAAACGGAAGACCTGGTCATGCTGGTTCGCCAGCGCAAAAGCCGCATCTATTTTCTACGCCGTTTCTTTGACTATCCCATCAGCCTGACCGCGGCAACCTTCCGGAATCTGGGCTTGGTTCGCACCTTTCTTTGCGGCGTCAGCTATATGCGCTCGGCGCTTCTTCCTCAGCGCGAGGAGCGATCGCTCGAGGATTTCATTATCAACCGGTTTGGCAAACAACTTTACCTGACGTTTTTCAAATCTTATACCGAAAAGGTCTGGGGTGTGCCCTGCAATGAGATTAGCGCCGAATGGGGCGCGCAGCGCATCAAGGGGCTCTCGCTCAAGGGCGTGGTGATGCACTTTCTCAAGAAATCATTCAGCCCGAAGAAGCCTGGCGGCATCGCTCAGAAGAAGACTGAAACCTCGCTGATCGAGAAGTTTCTCTATCCCAAGCTTGGCCCCGGCCAGCTATGGGAACATGCAGCCGACCTGGTTCGCAAGGGCGGCGGCGAAATTCACTTCGGTGTTCATATCGACCGCATCAACGTGGAAGGGAACAAGGTGGTATCGGTCGAGGGCCGCGACGAGGCGGGCAAGCGCGTAACGTATGCGGGCGATTATTTCTTCTCCACCATGCCCATCCGCGATCTGGTGCGCGGCCTCTCCGCGCCTGTCCCTGCGGAAGTCACCGAGGTCGCCGAAGGCCTCATGTATCGCGACTTCATCACCGTCGGCCTGCTGGCAAGCAAGCTGGCTGTCACAGAAAAGGACGGCGCGCTGCTCAAGGACAACTGGATTTACATTCAGGAGCCTGATGTGGTGGTAGGCAGGCTGCAAATTTTCAATAACTGGAGCCCTTGGCTGGTCGGCACTCCCGGCAAAGTCTGGATTGGCCTGGAATATTTCTGCAATGACACCGATCCATTGTGGAAGCTCAGCGATGAGGAGATGGCGAAGTTCGCCATCAGCGAAGTGGCGAAGATCGGAATTCTCAAGGCGGAAGATGTCGAAGATTCGCACGTCGTCCGCGTACCCAAGACGTATCCCGCCTACTTCGGCAGTTATGACCGCTTCGATGTTATCCGCAGTTACCTGGACGGCTTTGAGAATCTCTTCCTGGTGGGCCGCAACGGCATGCATAAATACAACAACCAGGATCACTCCATGCTGACCGCCATGACCGCCGTGGAAAACATCGTCAACGGAGTTACGACCAAGGACANNCATCTGGGCCATCAATACCGAGATGGAGTATCACGAGGAGAAGGCGGAGAAGTAACCGCTCGAATCAGTCGAACAGCTTCAGAAACAGACGCCCCTCCATTCCGAACAAATGCGGAAAGGAGGGGCGCATGATTTTAGTGCGCGGCGGGAAGCAGCTCGGCAGGCGGCTCCGGCGCCTTCTCGAACAGTTCCAGGTTTCCGCCCTTCCACACCATCGCGGAGTGGATACGGTCATAGCCGCTGGGGTGGTCAAAGAAAATCCGCTCTTCCCACTTGCCGGGCCGCATTTTTCTGTATTCACTTAGGTGAATCGCGGCCTGGGCAAAGCCATCAGGCTGGCGGGCGGCGCTCAGGCCGAACATATCAGCCTCTTTTTCATGCATCCGGGTTTCTGTGTTCGTCACCGGCGTGAGCACAAAGAAGAAAATGCCGGCCAGCAGAAAGACCAGGGGCAACACGGCCACGTCGCCAACGCCGCGAATCTGCCAGCGATCTCCCCAGCGCTTGAGCGCCCATTGCAGCCCCCAGAACAGGCAGGCGAAGAAGAGCAGGTTCACAACCGAGTCAAAGAAGATGCTCTTGGGAATGTGGTGCAGCACGTAGTGGCCCATCTCATGGCCCGTTATCGCCTGAATCTCCTCCAGCGAGCCCCGGCGCAGCAGGTTGTCGTTGAGCGTGATGCGCGTGGTGCTGGCAAAGCCGCTTACGTTGGCGCTCATCCGCGTGGTCTGCTTACTGGCATCGATCTGGTACACATCGTTGGCGGGAATCCCATTGGCGTGCGTCATGCGCAGAATCGGAACCGTAACCTTGGGATCGTTCAGCCGCGTAACCTTGTTGAAGATGGGCGTCAGATAAACCGGGGCTATGGCTACCAACACCATCGTCATGCCGGTCATTGCCACCGTGCCCCAAATCCACCAGGTATTGGGCAGCTTGCGCACGATAGCCAACAGCAGCATGACCGCGAGAGCGCCCATGATCGCGCCAATCAGCAGGCCCTTGCCTTGATCGCCCATCCAGGGCCAAAAGCTCTGCGTGGCCAGGCCATATTTATGCTCCCTCACGTAGCCTGTATAAAAATCAAGCGGAAAACTTAGCACCGTGGACAACACAACATATTGTCCCCAGTAGAGAGCGTCTTGCAGCCATCTGAAGCGCGTAATGCGTTCGGCCAGATCGCGCATCTTCGCCGACCAGCGCAGGTTCAAAAGCAGCAGACAGATGGCCGAAGCATAGAGGAAGTCCCAGAGAATCAGCCAATAGCCGCCTTCGAAGTATGCGTTGGAGCGGGCCGTGGCCTCGGGCGGAATCATCGCCATGTACGCTTCCGTAGCGGCATCGGCGTCAAAGTGCGCCGAGGGCTGGGCCGCTGCCGGAATCTTGGTGATGTCCCCTGTGGGTTGAATGGCGGGTTGGGCCTGGGCTAAGCCAAGACCGAAGGCTGCAAACAAAACGAGGAGTATGAAGCTCCGCAAACGTCCGTTCATCATGTTACTTCCTCCTGGATGATGTATTTGCTGACAAGTACTGGAATTGCACAGCGACTGCCCTGAAAAGTTTTGAAAAACATTACGCGTTCTGGTAGTGACGCAATCTTCGATTAGCCGGTGATCCAGGCGCTACGCACAAACATTCAGGCCAAGGCATCAGAGCGCGGCTTTGATCACCTTCCTGTAGTTGTCGAAAGCTTCTCGACCTTGTCCTGTCAAGCGGCAGATGGTGAGCGGATATTTTCCGCGAAAACTCTTTTCGATGACGATGTATGCCGCCTCTTCCAGTTTGGATAAATGGACGGAGAGGTTCCCCTTGGTTAGTCCTGTCGCCAAATGCAGATACTGAAAGTCGGCTTCATTGACGGTAGCCAGTAGAGCGATGATCATGAGCCGCGCCGGCTCGTGAATAATGCGGTCGATCTCTGCCAAACCCTGGATTTTCTTGCTCATCTTATGCTTCCCTTTCGGCAGGACGCCGGATGAAGAGCAGGAGTACGATGAAGCCGGAAAACACCATCACAAGTCCCAGAAAGGCGAAGAAGATGGAGAGAGGGGCCGCGATATCTATGGAAGTCACGGCGAGGAAGATGGCTGACGCCGCGGAGAGTACGCTGTAAATTGCAAAGCGGAATACTCGACCGAACCAAGCGATCCATGCATCGAGTCCACAGAACATCAGCCCGGTTGCGGTGGACAGACCACGGTCCGAATGCGCAGGAAACAGGAACAACGCAGCAATCGCCAAAGGTAAGAAAGCGGCAAAAGCGACAAGAAAATATCTCAACAGCTTGCGTTTATTCAGCTTTTGCTCAACATATCCCGACCGCTCGATCAGGTAACGCTCGCGCACCCACTTCGCCGCTCCTTTGGAGCGAACAGTGTAAACCACAAACAGACTGCACAGCACGATGGAAATGACAATGAAAGCGACATCGAGGGCGGTGGATCCCTGCGGAAAAATCGCTCGTTTGGCGTAGGGAAGCGCTTCGACTGCGGCGCAAAGAACGAAAGTCAGCCCTATATAGATATCCTGCAAACCGTCGCGGAATTTTGCTTTGACGACAAGGCGTTCGGCAATTGTAGACGGATCCGCAGTCATGGAACGGAAGAATGAAATTGGCATATAGTCTCCATAGACTAGTTTGTGTAACAAACCAGTCTTCGACAATAATGCCATCAGGGAATTCTATTGTCAAGCAAAAAATGAAGGGAAAAATACTCCTGCTCCCGTGCGAATAGTCGGCGATTCGGAAACTGTACCACTACACGCGCTCCTGCGAAGGGTTGTTCCGGCGCTCTACGGTATATTCTTAAATGTTGACTCTCGGCCTGATTCATCTATGGCCGGAACTACCAGGACCCCTATGCCCATGAGCACACAGACCATCGCTGTACACCTGCCCGACGGAGCCATTCGTGAAGTGGCCGCCGGGACGACGCCTCTTGAGATTGCCAACTCGATTTCGCCGCGGCTGGCCGCTGCCTCCGTGGCTGCGCGCCTGACCCCGGTCGGCGTTGCCGTGAAGCAAGGTTCCTCGGCTGATGAGCACGCTTCTGAGGCGGCCATGTATACCGCTGAGAATGCGGCCGGTCCGCGGCTGGTGGACCTAGCCATGCCTTTGACCGCCGACACGCGCCTGGAGCTGATCAAAGAGAATGACCCCGACGCGCTCAAGGTGCTGCGCCATTCCGCCGCGCACGTACTGGCCACGGCGGTACTGGAGCTGTTTCCCGACACCAAGCTGGGGCACGGTCCGGCCACGGATTCCGGCTTCTTCTACGACTTTCATCGCGAAAAACCATTCGTCCCCGAAGACTTGGCGCGGATCGATGCCAAGATGGCCGAGGTGATTGCGCGCGATGAGAAATTTGTCCACGAATATGAGCCGCGCGAACAAGCCCTGACAGAGTTCGCGCGCGACGGCGACTTCATGAAGACGCACTTCGTGACCAAATTCACCGCGCCCGGAGACCAGGTCAGCTTCTACCGCAACGGCAAGTTCGTGGATTTTTGCCGCGGTCCGCACGTGCCCTCGACCGGCCGCGTCAAGGCCGTCAAAGTGACCAGCCTGGCCGGCGCTTATTGGCTGGGCGACGAAAAGAATCCGCAGTTACAGCGCATCTACGGCACCGCGTTCTTCTCGCAGAAGGCCATGGACGAGCACTTTGCCCGCCTGGAAGAAGCGGCCAAGCGTGACCATCGCCTGCTGGGCAAGCAACTGGACCTGTTCAGCATTCAGGAGCTGGCCGGAGCGGGACTCATCTTCTGGCATCCCAAGGGCGGCATCGTCCGCAAGGTGATGGAAGACTGGATGCGCGAGGAATGTCTGCGGCGTGGCTACTCGCTGGTGTTCACGCCCCACGTCATGCGCCGCGAGTTGTGGAAGATCAGCGGCCATGAGGGTTTCTACTCCGGCAATATGTACACCCCGATGGAACTGGATGATGCCGAATATCGGCTGAAGCCGATGAACTGCCCCGGCCACATTCTGATTTACAAAAACTCGCCGCGCAGTTACCGCGACCTGCCCGTGCGGCTGGCCGAGCTGGGCAACGTCTACCGCTATGAGC
>PMGP01000312.1 GCA_003156235.1 Acidobacteriaceae bacterium | reverse complement strand
GCTCAAAGACGGCCAGCATTCGATTATGAAACAGCTTCTAGTCTATCCCCAATAGTAATCTGGCCCCGTGGGAGTGCCCGTGAGCTAGCGCACAAATCGACCTTTCTCAGTGCTAAAGCCTGAGCCGCGGGGCCGTTCGCAGAGATGAATCACTAAACTTCAGCGTCCCACGTTCTGCCGGAAGGGCGCTTACTGGGCCTTGCGGAAGTTGATCGTCTCGCCGTCCAGCCGGTACTCGGCCGAGCACAAGTCCCCGCCGCAGATCAGCGTCTCAACTCCACAGATTTGGCGGCGCGTGATCAGTCCGAGGGTCCCGCAGCGCGGGCAGGACATGACGGCTACGTACGGATCATGGGCGTAACCCAGCTTCGCCTGGTTTTCCAGTACGAAAATTGTTCCCGGGTCCATTTTTTCGGGTATCCATTCTTCCAGAAACTGCAAATCGGCTGACATAGCGCCCTCCGGTTGGTTGAGGTAACAGCGCCGTGTCCAATGGATCAGGCCGGCCCTGTTTTTACAACAACAGCAGGCTGCGAATGGCGTCTCAGAGGCTTGGACTCCTCCAGACAGAATCAGTGTGAATGCAAGGGGCCGTTGAAGTCAACAGGAATCGAAGGCGGGAAGCCTTGAACTTGAATTTGTAATGGCAGGAATGTAGCGCCGGCCTAAAGTAGCGCCGGCCTCCCGGCCGGCTGTAGTGCGGGCGTCCGCGCCCGCGCTTGTCCATGCACAATGACTAAATCACACGGTCCTAGCAATAGGTAGGAAATTTCAATCGGTGTTGTTCATGAAGAACCGCCTATTGTCCCGTTCCCCCAGCCGCCTTTCCCTGAGAGCCGGCATACGCGTCGATTGCCTTGTACGTTTCCAGATTGCGCAGGATGATCTCGACATACTCGCGTGTCTCGGTGAAGGGGATCGATTCGACGAACTCGTCCATGCCTTGGTAAGGACCAGCGTCCTGCCATTCGAGTACCCGGTCGTCCCCGGCGTCGTAGGCAGCCAGTGCGTACTCTGTCACTCCGCCGAATTTGTTCAGCGTCTTGCGCAAATAACGGGTTCCGAGACGGATGTTGGTGACCGGATCGTAGAGTTGGAAGGTCTGGAAGTGTTCCATGCCCTCCTCGCGCGCCATCGACTTGCCCGTGGAGGGCAGCAACTGCATCAGTCCGTAGGCGTTGGCGGGGGAGATGGCCGAGGGGTTGAACTCCGACTCCTGGCGAATCAGCGCGGCCACCAGGTACGGATCAAGATTGTTTTTTGCCGACTCGGTCTTGATCGTCTCCCAATAAGGCTCCGGGAAGAGAATCCGCCAGTAGGCCAGCGGGATGGATTGGATGGACGCCTTGGCGGCCGAGGGCAAAGCTCTCTTCATCACGCGCATGGCGCGAAAGTTTTCGCCATAAGAAGCGTAGATTTGCGCCTCGGCCAGCGCGCTCCAGGAGGAAGAGTCGGGGTCGGCGGCAATTTCCCGCGAGATGTATTCGTTCAAGCCCGCGTTGGCCAGCAGGCGCGCCTTGGCCAGATGCGGGCTGTCGGCGGGAAAACTCTCCTCCAGCGGCGGCACAGGCGGAGCCTGAAAACTTTCCAGTTGCGGCTGTGCAACTGGCTGGGCATTGCCCAGCGCGGACAGCCGTCGCCGGGCCAACTGTGCATAAAAGTAGTGCTGGTAAGCTCGGATCAAAGTGCGGTAGTTGGACGCGGCCAGGTCTGGCTTCTGCTCCACCGTCTCATACAAACGCCCCCGCCAGTAAAGCGCCGATGCCGTCTCGATTGCGCCTGGATAGAGCCGGATCTGCTCGTCGAACAGGCGCGCCGCATCTGCGTAAAGTCCCTGCCGGTAACTCAGCCAGCCAGCCCGCCAGTGCGCCGTCGCGGCGTACTGGCTCGAGGGAAAATGCGTGGCCAGTGTGCTGTAATACCCGGCTGCCGTAGCATACTCGCGCCGCAGCAGATACAGATTGCCGCTGGAGTAAAGCGCCTCGGCCAGCCACTGACTCTTCGGGAAGCGGGACTCCAGCTCTGCCACGATGCGCTTCTGTTCGTCCAGATCACTGCGATTCCGCGCCAGTTCCATCAGCAAGTACAGCCGCCGAGCGCCGTTCTCATCCTGAGAGTCGGGCAGTGCTTCAGCCTGGGCCTTGGTGAGCCGCTTCAGCTTAAGGTCGCAGGCCGCGGCGGCCACGGCAAAGCCCGCGCGGCTCTCTGCGTCGAGATTCGACTGCCGCGCCAGCGCATGGTATTGCGCGCTCGCGTCGGCGTAATGGCCGGCGTTGTAGTAGGCATCGCCCAGGCTGCGCAGTTCGGCCGTGGTCAGGCTGGTCTCCGCGCCCATTTCAGTTAGCTTTGCCCGCGCAATCTCCGCCTCCTGGCTCAACGGATGGGCCAGCAGCAGCCGCTTGAAGAGGCTCGCTGCCTGCTGCGTCTCTCCCAGCGCGAAGGCAACCTGCCCTTGTGCCAGTTGGTAGCCGGGACGATTCGCTGCGGCTGTGCCCGCGGCTGCCGTCAGCACCCGCTGCGCGCCGGCATCGTCCTTCAATGCCAACAAGGTTTCGGCTTCAAGTTCCGGCGCCTCGGCAACAAAAATGCTCTCCGGATAGCGCACTGTGAATCCGTGCAGCAGCGCTTCGGCTGTCTCCTCGTTGCCTACATTGTGGTTGGCGCGCGCGTCCAGGAAGTCTGCATAGTCGGCCAACTCCGCGCCCGCCTGCCGGGCAAGGCGAAAGTTGGCAATCGCCTCCCCGTAGCGATTGTCCAGCAGATCCGCGTGACCCAGCGCAAGATAAGCCGCCGCTGCTGCCTCGCCCGTATGCTGATGCGCATATTTGGTCACGCCCGCATAAGCCGCCGGCGTGCGCATCGTGGCCAGTTGCTGGGCCATGGGCCGCAACTCGGTCGAAGCCACAAAGGCCAGCTTGATGCGCGCCGTTCGCGCGCGTCTGGACGCTTTGACAGCAGGGCTGGCGGCCTTCTTGGTTGCCGTCTTGCCGGTCTGACCTGCGGGCTTCACGGCCTTTGCGCCTGATTTGGCCGGCTTCTTTGTCTTTTGCGCCGGCTTTTTCTTCGCCGTGGAGGACGCCTGTCCGGCCGGCTTGGTCGTCGAGCCGCCATTTGTCGAGCCGCTGGTCGATTGCCCCGCAACCGGCAGCAACACCATCAAAAAGGAAAGCAACCCAGCCATGCAGCGGGAAGCCAGAAGCGAAATGGAAGTTGGGGAAGATGCAACCCTCATCTCTTCACTTTAAATTGCTTTTGCGCTGGGTGCGTCTGCCGTGAACCACTGGCGCTACCGCAATCGTCGCAAAGTGGGACGGCAACGCCGAATTGGACCTTCGCCAAGCCTTGTGCTTCCCGTTTGGTTCCCTGCCCCGCCATCCGGTACACTTGTCTACGGACCCCAAAGAGTAATTCGCAGCCCGTCTTGCGGTTTTTGCAACCAATGCCCATGCCGACCATCCAATCGATTGCAGGACAACTCGAGCCGCATCCAGACGTAGCCCTGGTCGCGAGGGTGCGCGAGGGCGATGTCTCGGCCTACGATACCCTGGTCCGCAAGTACGAGCGCCAGCTCTTTCGCATCGCCCAGCACATCACCCAGAATCGCGAGGATGCCGAGGACGTCATGCAGGACGCCTTCCTGAAGGCGTACGAAAAGCTCGAACAATTTCAGGGCAATTCAAAGTTTTACACCTGGCTGGTGCGAATTGCGGTCAATGAAAGCCTGATGCGGCTGCGCAAGCGGCGCACCGGCAAAATGGTTTCGATTGACGAGGACATCGAGACTGAAGAGGGCAGCGTGCCCCGCGACCTGGCCGATTGGGCGCCNNGTGGAAGGGCTTTCGACCGAGGAGACGGCGGAGACGCTGGGGCTGAGCATTCCCGCCGTCAAGTCACGCCTGTTGCGCGCCCGGCTGCAACTGCGCGAGCGCCTGAGCCGATACTTCCACAAGAAGAAGGGGCTCAGCGAATCGAGGAGTGTAAAGTGACCTGCAAAGAGTTTCTCGCCCTTCTCGACGACCTGATCGACGACACCGTGACCGCCGAGACGCGCGCCGAACTGCAAGCCCATCTGGGCCGCTGCGGGCACTGCGAGGTCATCCTCAACACCACGCGGAAGACCATTGAAATTTACCGCTCCCATGAGGTTTACGACCTCCCAGCCAGCTTGCGCGAGCGCCTCCACGCCGCCATCATGG
>PMGP01000205.1:16386-16613 GCA_003156235.1 Acidobacteriaceae bacterium | reverse complement strand
TGCAGCCAGAACGAGTCCTTCAATCCTTGCGAAACTGTCGAGCCTGCCCGGTTGGCCCCATAGAACGGCTCCGTCAAGTCCTTGAAGAACTGCGAGCGGTCGGCCAGAACGCCGGCGCGGATATCGTCGAAAGTTTTTATCGGCAATCCGCCGGGATTACCGGCTGCACTTACCATCAATGGCGTGACAGAACCGATGAGCACCGCCTTGGCTACGCGGCTGGTCCC
>PMGP01000205.1:0-16375 GCA_003156235.1 Acidobacteriaceae bacterium | reverse complement strand
CCGGTCATGCGCAATCGTGCGGTATCCATGCGAGGCCAAAAACACCATCTGGTCTTCCCAGGCATCCGCATCCAGAGGCCAGCCGTGACTGAAGACCACGGGCTGACCCGCTCCCCAGTCCTTGAAATAGATTTGCGTTCCGTCTTTCGTCGTAATAGTAGGCATTGGAATCTCTCCTTATTCAGTCCGTACCGGGTTGGGGAAATCTTGTTAGCTGTGGTTGATGTTGAATCGCTCTTCGGTCCAGAACATATTGAATAGGGTAGCCAGCCGCTATGTCTGAGCATTCTTGTGCATTGGCTCGGGTGCGCATCAAGGCTCCGTGTTGTGACCGAGTGCGGATGTATGCTCTCCTACTACTACCCACCATGCTCAAACGATTGGAAACCTACTTTGAATTCACGCGCCTGGGAACCAACTGGCGCACCGAGATTCTGGCCGGCGTCACCACCTTCCTGACCATGGCCTACATTGTGCTGGTCAACCCGGCCATCCTGGCTGCCGCCGGAATGCCGCTGGCCGCCGTCACCGCCGCCACCTGCCTCTCCGCTGGTTTCGCCTCCATCATGATGGGCATCGTGGCGCGCTACCCCATAGCCTTAGCCCCCGGCATGGGCCTCAACGCCTACTTCGCCTACGCCGTCTGCATTCGCCTCCATGTCCCCTGGCAGACCGCTCTGGGCGCGGTCTTTCTCTCCGGCCTCCTCTTTCTCGCGCTCACCGCCGCCGGTATCCGTCAGATGATTTTGCGCGCCATTCCCCACGAACTCTACGCGGCCGTGGCCAGCGGCATCGGACTCTTCATCGCCCTCATCGGTTTTCAAAAAGCCGGCTTGGTCGTCGCCGACCCCAACACCCTGCTCAACCTGGGCAGCATCCGCAACCCCACCGCCGCCCTCGCTCTTCTCGGCCTGCTCCTGATGGTGGCTCTGGAAGTCAGAAAAATCCGCGGCGCAATCCTCATCGGCGTACTCACCATCACCGCCCTGGCCTGGGCAATGGGCCTGGCGCACTGGACGCCCGCTGCCGGAGGCTTTTCCAGCCTGGCCTCGACCGCCTTCCAACTCGACATTCGCGGCGCTCTCAACAAAGGCCTGCTGGAAATCGTATTCGTCTTCTTCTTCGTGGACCTCTTCGATAATCTCGGCACCCTCGTCGCCGTCACCAAACGCGCCGGCCTCATCGAAGCCGACTACTCCATTCCCCGCCTGAATCGCATCCTCTTCACCGACGCCACAGCCACCATCTTCGGCTCGCTCACCGGAACCTCCACCGTCACCAGCTACGTCGAGTCCACCGCCGGCGTGGCAGCCGGAGGCCGAAGCGGCGTCACCGCCATCGTCACCGGCCTGCTCTTTCTCGCCGCCATCGGCGCGGCTCCGTTCGTGAGCATCGTACCCCCCGCCGCCACTGCCCCGGCGCTCATCCTGGTCGGCTCCATGATGCTTTCCACCATCAGCGAAATTCGCTGGCGCGAGCCGCTGATTGCCGTTCCAGCGTTTCTCACCCTGGTGCTGATTCCGTTTACATTCTCCATCGCCAACGGCCTCGGCTTCGGCATCATCAGCTGGGCCGCGCTGCATCTGGCCGCCGGCAAGCTGCGCCGCCAGGATTGGCTGCTCTACCTGTTGGCCGTGCTCTTTCTCGTCCGCTTTATCTATATGGGAACGACCTAGTGAAACTCTGATCCAATTGATGTTTTGAAAGGGCACGACTTCAGTCGTGCCGATAAGACCAATAGAAGACGCGGGCTTTAGCCCCTGAGGGATTGTTTGTTCAAACTAACCCACTGCATTTCTATGAGCTTCGACGCGTTCCCGCATGGTAATAGCGGTATACTCGTTGCCAGTACGAATTACGGACTCGCCCATGTATTTTTTGCAGAAGCTTCTCGACAATGCGACCGCGCTGACCATTCTTCTGGCCTTCTTCGGCTATCTGGCCACTGCCTGGAGCGCCAAAATGCTGGCCCGCCGCAAGGATAAGCTGGAGCATGTGAACCGCCGCCTCAATGAATTCTACGGCCCGCTCTACGTGGCCTCGCAGGCGGGCAATATCGCCTACCGCTCGCTGCTCAAAAAGCAGGGCAAGACGCAGAGTTTTCCCATCCTCGACAGCGAGATGAAAGAGTGGATGCTGTGGATGACCACCATCTTCATGCCCCTCAACGATGTCCGCGAAAAAATCATCATCGAGAAGGCCTACCTCATCGTCGAGGAGCAGATGCCGCAATGCCTGCTCGACTTCGTCACCCATGTGGTGGGTTACAAAGCGGTACTAGCCAAGTGGGCCGAGAAAGACTACTCCGAGCGCCGATCCACCATCGGCTGGCCGCCGGAGTTCGACGCCTACGTCGAGCGCTCCTACGCCGCCCTAAAAGCCCAGCAGACCCATCTGCTGCATAGCTCGCTCTGGCGGCTCTGGCAGCGGCTGGTTCATGGCAAAGGACATTGATCCATAGACCCGCGCCGTAGGCGCAGAGTTAGTCAGCCCCGCGCTTCAGCGTGGGGAAAGCGGATTCCACAGATTCTCTCCGGAGTCCTGTAGGGACGGCGCTTTATGATCGCACGCATCCATTTGCTAATTTATGAAAAGGATAAGGCGCCTTGAACCTCACTCCTCCATCGGCAGGGTACCCCAGGTCTCGCTCTTGAGACCTGGGAAACCACAACTGATCTCTGATCTCTGATCTCTGATCTCTGACCCCTAATAGCGGTAGTTCTCCGCCTTGTAAGGCCCTTCTACCGGCACGCTCAGATACTCCGCCTGCTTCGCTGTCAAAGTCGTCAGCTTCACGCCAATTTTTTCCAGATGCAGCCGAGCCACCTCTTCATCCAGCTTCTTGGGAAGCACATAGACGCCTACCTTATACGTGTCCTTGTTGGCCCACAGGTCAAGTTGCGCCAGCGTCTGATTGGCAAAGCTGTTGCTCATCACAAAGCTCGGATGCCCCGTCGCGCAGCCCAGGTTCACCAGCCTTCCTTCGGCCAGCACAAAAATCGCGTGCCCATCCGGGAAGGTGTACTTGTCCACCTGCGGCTTGATGTTGAGCTTNNAGTGGCCGATGTTGCAGACAATCGCCTGATCCTTCATCCGCTTCATGTGCTCCAGCGTGATGATGTCCGTGTTGCCGGTGCAGGTGACGTAGATGTCGCCGCGGCCCAGCGTGTCTTCGATGGTGGTCACTTCGAAGCCCTCCATCGCCGCCTGTAGCGCGTTGATCGGATCGATCTCCGTCACGATCACCCGCGCGCCCATGCCCCTCAGCGAGTGGCTCGATCCCTTGCCCACATCGCCATAACCGCAGATCACCGCCACCTTGCCCGCCACCATCACGTCGGTGGCTCTCTTAATCCCGTCGGCCAGCGACTCCCGGCAGCCGTACAAATTATCGAACTTCGACTTGGTAACCGAATCGTTGACGTTGATCGCCGGCACCAGCAGCTTGCCCTGCTCCATCATCTTGTAGAGCCGGTGCACGCCCGTCGTGGTCTCTTCCGAAACCCCGCGCCACTCTTTGGCAACCTTGTGCCAGTGCAGCGGGTCTTCGGCATAAACCTTCTTCAACAGATCCTTGATGACATTCTCTTCGTGATTCGACGCCGGCCCGTTGACCCACTTGTCGCCGTTCTCCAGCTCATAGCCCTTGTGAATCAGCAGCGTCGCGTCACCGCCGTCGTCCACAATCAACTGCGGCCCCTTGCCGCCTTTGTGGTTCAAAGCCGCCAGAGTGCAATCCCAATACTCCTCCAGCGACTCGCCCTTCCATGCAAAGACCGGAACGCCAGTCGCAGCAATCGCCGCCGCCGCATGGTCCTGCGTCGAGAAGATGTTGCAGCTCGCCCAGCGCACTGTCGCGCCCAGGCTGACCAGCGTCTCAATCAAGACCGCCGTCTGAATCGTCATGTGCAGCGAGCCGGTGATGCGCACTCCGGCCAGCGGCTTGGCGGCCGCATGCTTGTTGCGAATCGACATCAGCCCGGGCATCTCCTGCTCGGCGATGCTGATCTCCTTGCGCCCCCACTCGGCCAGCTTGAGGTCAGCTACCTTGTACTCCGTTGCGGCTGTTTCCTGCGTTGCAGTTGCCATATTCCCTCGCATAGGCCCGTCGTCCTTTCGACTATGGGCGATAAAATCGTATACTTCCTACTGCGTTAGGATACCATCCAGCAAGTGGAGCTTCGGAATGAATCCAATGGTTGCCTCATCGGAAAGCGCGGTTGAGACGGCGCCGGTTGCCAAAACGGTCCAACTGTCCCGTGCGCGCCGCGCCGCCATCCTGAAAGCGTTGGCCGATCCCCATCGGCTTAAACTCCTGGAGCGTATCGCCGCGTCCACCTGTCCCTTGGGCTGCGCGGAAGCCCTCTCCACCCTGGCTATCTCTCCCGCAACACTCTCCCACCACATCAAGGAACTGGAAGCCGCCGGCCTGGTTCACGTGGAGCGGGCAGGCAAGTTCATCCATCTGAGCCTGCGCACTGAAGTCTGGTCGGCCCTGGTCGCCAGCCTGGCCGCGCTTGGACAGCCCCGTTCTACTCGACGCTGAAGCCGGCAACCGAAAGATTTCCACAATCGTTCTGAATCCATTTCCCATGCTGTGTAATCAATTCGATAGCTGTCGAAATGTCGAAGCGATGACGTTTTGCAAACGGAGCGGAGATCATGAGCAGTCTTCAAGGAAAAGTTGCGCTGGTTACCGGCGCATCGAAGGGCATTGGCGCAGCCATCGCCCGTGAGTTGGCCGTGCGCGGTGCGGCTGTTGCAGTCAACTACTCCAGCAGCCAGGCGGCCGCGGAAAAGCTCGTTGCCGAAATCAAGGCCGCCGGCGGCAAGGCCGTCGCCATCCAAGCGAATGTGGCCGATCCGGCCAGCATTGCGCCGCTGGTCGACGCCGTCGCCACCCAGCTTGGCCCAATCGATATTCTGGTCAACAACGCTGGAATCTACGAACTGGCTCCCCTGGATGCCGTGACCCCCGAGCACTTCCACAAGCAGTTCAGCCTCAACGTGCTTGGCCTTTTGCTGGTCACCCATGCCGCGGTGGCACGCTTCAACCCCGCCGGCGGCAGCATCATCAATATCAGCTCGGTTGCCGCCGCCGGTTTCCCCACTGGCTCCGTATACGGTGCCACCAAGGGCGCGGTGGACTCCATCACCGGCGCGCTCGCACAGGAACTCGGCCCCAAGAAGATTCGCGTCAATTCGCTGAGTCCTGGCATGATCGAAACGGAAGGAGCCCACGCCGCGGGATTCATCGGCGGCGATTTCCAGAAGGAAATTGAGAAGAAAACTCCGCTCGGCCGCATCGGCCAGCCCGGCGATATTGCCACCGTCGCCGCTTTTCTTGCTTCGGACGATTCCGGATGGGTCACCGGCCAAATCATTCAGGCGGCGGGCGGTGCTCGCCTCTAACTTACGCCAGACCGGGCCGCTTCCGCGGCCGGAGCGGCCCGGCCACTACGCTCTGCCTCCAGCAGTTGCCGCTTGCGCTCCACGCCCCAGCGATAGCCGGTAAGCGAGCCGCGCGCGCCCACCACGCGATGGCAGGGAACCACAATCGCCACGCGATTCGTCGCGCAGGCGCGGGCTACGGCGCGCGTCGCCTTGGGATCGCCCAACTCGCGCGCCAACTGGCTGTAGCTCCTGGTCTCGCCGCGCGGAATTCTGCGCAGCGCCTGCCACACCTTCAATTGAAACGCCGTCCCGCGCAAATCAATTTGTAATGCGGCAGACGTTTTGGACGGGTTTATTTCTCCAGCTACCACGCGCAGCGCCGCATCCACCATCGCCTCAAGCGACGGATCGCGCTTCAGTGTCGCGGCGGGAAACTCCTCGCGCAAACTGGCCTCGGCCTCTGCCTTTGTCCCGGCCAGCGACAGCCAGCAAAGCCCGCGCTCGGTCGCTCCCACGATCACCCAACCAAAAGGAGTGCGTACTGAGCACCAGCCTATTTGCTCGCCTCGTCCACCAGCGGCAAAGCGGGCCGGCGTCATGCCCAGTTGCGCGCCGTCATAGCCGCGGCTCGACGAACCGAATCCGGCGTTGTAAATTGCGTTGGTCACGGTCTCTCCTTGCTTGAGCGCCTTGCGCAGCGAGGCCGCGCGCAATGCTCGTTGATATTGCAGCGGGCTCGCGCCCATCTTCTCTTTGAAAAGCCTCTGTACAGTAAAGGGACTCATGTTGACCAGCCGGCCCAGCTCAGCCAGCGAGACAGGACGGTCGTGATGGGCCTCGATGTGCGCGCGAATTATGTCGAGATCGGGTTTTCCGCTCATGGAAACTATGGTCGCCGATCAGAGGCCCGTCAGGCTACCCGATTCTTGCGCGCAATTCTGAATTTTTTTGGGGGCGGATATATGCCCTTGAGCAAAATGGCTTTGTCATTTGAACTGGTTGGTGTATTCTGCCTCACAAGATGAAACTCAAACATAAGAGACCTGTTTTCGTCACAATCCTAGCAGCCGTTTTCCTATGGATAGGCTGCCTTGGAACCCTTTTCTTTCCAGTTATTTTATTTACTGGCGGGACAGCATTACTTTGGCAACAGATCGCTTCAGGGGTGATTCATTCTGAATTCTGGCTCAGAATCACGTCGTATCTATTCGTTTCAATATGGTTTCTGTTCTATGTAGCTTATGCATTCATAGGATTTGGTCTTTGGAAGCTAAGGAATTGGGCTCGCAAAGCACTGTTGGCGCTAATGGGATTCCTCGCGGTCATCAGCATCTTTGCTTTGCCATTTTTTGTGAAACAAGCGGCCGTGGCTGTCTCATCTATCATCGGCATAACCGTATTCTGTGCCTGGATTGCCTGGTATTTGAAGAGGCCTCGTGTGTGTTTTGCCTTTGGAGAGTGGCAGTCAATTCACGACGGCGACTTGCCGACAGAACCGCCGCCTGGCCTCTCGAGGTGGGGTAAGGTTTGGGTTGCTGCCGCAATTGTGGCGTCATTTGGCTTATGGGTAGGCTCTCTCATGTTTGCCGTCGAGAGCATGTTTCATTCATCGGAAATCTACACTATGACAATAAAGGAAGCGCAAAGTTCTCATTGTGTCTCAAACACGCTTGGAGTTCCCATTACCACAGGTTGGATGAGCACGGGGGACATCAATGAAGGGATAAACGAAGGCTATGCCAACCTCAACATACCTTTGCATGGATCGAGAGAAAGCGGACATCTTGAACTGGTAGCGGAGAAATCAGACGGTGCGTGGATGATCAAATCTCTGTCTTTGGTGCATGAATCTGAACGAATACAGATTGAGCCTCCAGACACAAAATCCAGTTGCCATTAACCTCAGAGGTTTCCCGCGCGCGCCATCAGCACCGCCTCGGCTCGCAACAAATCCGCCTCGGTGTCCACGCCGATGGTGTCGCCCGGAGCCTCGGCCACATAAATCGCAATCCCGTTTTCCAGCAGCCGCAGTTGCTCCAGCCGCTCGATCCGCTCCAGCGGCGTGGGAGGCAGCGCCGCAAACCGCTCCAGCACGGACTTGCGATAGGCATAAATTCCCAGGTGCTTGCGGTAACCGGTGAAGCCGGCGCCGTCGCGGTCATACGGTATAGTCGCCCGCGAAAAGTAAAGCGCGCGACCATCCAGAGCCGTGACCACCTTCACGGCGTTGGGGTCATTGAACTCCTCCGTCGGGCAACGGACGGCCAGCGTGGCAACTTCGACCTCCGGCCTGTCAAAGAGCGCCAGCATCGGCGGGAAAAACTCTGCGGTCAGCGTCGGCTCATCGCCTTGAATGTTGACATAAATGTCAGCGTCGATCTGGTGGGCCACTTCCCTGACTCTGTCTGACCCGCTGGGGCAGGTTGCCGAAGTCATCGCCACGGGAATCCCGCGCTCGCGGCAAACGGCGGCCACTTCCTCCGAATCAGTAGCCACCACAACCGGCTCCATCAACCCGCTCATCTGAGCCGCGCGCCAAACCCACTCGACCATGGGCCGGCCGGCAACGGTACGCAGAACTTTGCGGGGAAGGCGTGTCGAGGCGAGACGGGCGGGAATAACGCCTGCAATCTTCATGCAGACGAGTTTAGCCGAATAGACCAGGGAGGGGCGAGAAAACCCGCCACGGCTTCTCCTGGTTGGAAGAGGCTGTGGCGGGCGCGGGGAGGGGGAAAAGCTTAGGCAAGGAGGGCGGCAAGCTGGGCTTCGGCTACGGCCAGACCCTCGGCTGGGGCGACGCCCGAGCGGTTCTGGTTTTCGATGCGGACGAAGGTGACGTCGACGATGGCGAAGAAGGCGAAGATGGTGCGCAGGTAGGGATCGACCTGGTTATAGGTTTCGTAAGGAGTCCCGGGCTGGTAAGCGCCGCCGCTCGACAGGAAGACAACGGCCTTTTTGCCGGCTGGGACCAGAGGCGCAACGCCGCCGCCCTCGACGTACTTGAAGGTGCGCCCAGGGCGGGAGACGAGATCGATCCAGGCCTTGAGGGAGGCGGGAATACCGAAATTCCACATGGGAACGCCCAAGACGAGAACGTCTGCCGCGAGAAACTCTTCGATGAATTGCTCGGAGAGGGCGAGGATATGTTTCTGGTCATCGGTGGCGGGCGCAAGGCCGCCGTAGAGGACGGCGAGCGCGGGTTCGTCGACGAAGGGCACCTGTTCGTTGGTGGTGTTGTGGTGGATGACCGTGCCGGAGGGATTTTGCTTCTTCCAGCGATTGACAAAGGTGGTGGCAAGCCGGCTTGACGCCGAGGCGGATCGAGGGCTGGAGTCAATGTGCAGCAGTGTAGACATGAGTGAAATTCTCCGCAGGGATGATGATCGGCAAGATGCATGTTCAAATAAATTTCCTGCCATTTGTACAGATGGTGAAACCCTATCCGGCGGTTCAGAAAACTTCTGCGCCCACCGGCCGCGCATCGGGTTGACCTCTCTTCGCGCCGCCCGTATCATCGGTAGAGGGAGTTGCGCGCGGATTCCGAGCCCTCCCCGGCAGGGCCTCCTCGGCCCGCGCTTGGTTTGCCTCTTCCGGCGGGGTAGCTCAGATGGTTAGAGCGACGGATTCATAACCCGTAGGTCGGCAGTTCGATCCTGCCTCCCGCCACCACTCCTTTTCAGGTAATCGGCGCAACTCGAGTATTTCCGGGGCAGGCTCGCCGCAGACATTCGCCGTACACACAACTGCCGGTGTCTCTTCAGCCATGGCTGAGCAGAACGCCGGCAGTTGCATTTGTGATCCGCCGCAATGCGACCGTGGGTGACAGCTACTGCTTCATTGCGCTTTCCACGGCAACAGCGACAGCGACGGATGCGCCAACCATCGGGTTATTGCCCATGCCGATCAAGCCCATCATCTCCACGTGCGCGGGCACCGACGATGAGCCGGCAAACTGCGCATCGGAGTGCATGCGGCCCATGGTGTCTGTCATGCCATAGGAAGCCGGACCCGCTCCCATGTTATCGGGGTGAAGCGTTCTTCCCGTACCTCCGCCGGAAGCAACCGAGAAAAACTTCTTGCCGTCGAGCAGCCGCTCCTTCTTGTAAATTGCCATCACCGGATGCTGGAAGCGGGTGGGATTGGTCGAGTTGCCGGTAATGGCCACGTCAACCAGCTCAAGGTGCATGATGGCAACGCCTTCGCGCACATCGTCCGCACCGTAGCAGCGGACAGCCGCGCGCTCTCCTTTGGAATACGCCTTCTCGCGGACGATATTCAGCTTGCTGGTCGCGTAGTCGAACTCCGTTTGCACGTAGGTGAATCCGTTGACGCGCGAGATAATCAGCGCCGCGTCCTTACCAAGGCCGTTGAGAACGACGCGCAGTGGCGTCTTGCGCGCGTTGTTGGCGGAGCGCGCCAGGCCAATCGCGCCCTCGGCGGCTGCAAACGATTCGTGACCGGCACAAAAGGCAAAGCAGCCGGTCTGTTCGCGCAGCAGCATCGCGGCCAGATTGCCATGACCAATGCCCACTTTGCGATCATCGGCAACCGAGCCGGGAATGCAGAATGCCTGCAAACCGGTGCCCAGCGTCTCGGCGATTTCAGCAGCCACGGTTTGCTTCTTCTTGATGGCCACCGCCGCGCCAATCAGATAAGCCCAGCCTGCGTTATCAAAAGAAATATTCTGGATGGACTTCACGATCTTGCGCACATCGACATTCTTATCCAGGCAGATCTTCTCCGCTTTCTCAAGCGATTCAATGCCGGCGGCGGCAAGATAGGAGTCGATCTGCGCAATCCGTCTTTCGTATCCTTCAAATAAAGCCATGATCTTCTCCTTATTCCTTGCGGGGGTTGATGGTTTTGACGGCGTCGGCAAAACGGCCATAGGTTCCGGTAGCTTTGGTCAGCGCGGTCTGCGCATCCACTCCGTTTGCAATGGCGTCCATCATGGGTCCAAGGCGGACAAACTTGTAACCGATAATCTCGTTATCCGCGTCCAGAGCGAGTTCGGTAACGTAACCTTCCGCCAATTCGAGATAGCGCGCGCCCTTTTCACTGGTGCCGTACATGGTCGCGGTCACGCTGCGCAAGCCTTTGCCCAGGTCTTCCAGTCCGGCGCCGATGGGCAGTCCGTCCTCAGAGAACGCGGTCTGCGTGCGGCCATAGACGATCTGCAGAAACAGCTCGCGCATCGCCACGTTGATCGCATCGCAAACCAGGTCGGTGTTCAATGCTTCCAGAATGGTTTTGCCGGGAAGAATCTCCGCGGCCATGGCGGCGGAATGCGTCATGCCGGAGCAGCCAACTGTTTCAATCAGCGCTTCCTCGATGATGCCCTTCTTCACGTTCAAGGTGAGCTTGCAGGCGCCTTGTTGTGGAGCGCACCAACCCACGCCGTGGGTCAGACCGAAAATGTCGCTCACTTCCTTGGCCTTGGTCCAGCGGCCCTCTTGTGGAATAGGCGCGGGGCCGTGATTCGGGCCCTTGGCGACTACGCACATCTGTTCAATTTCATGTGTGTGCATCGGGAGTTTCGCTCCTTTGTTGGTTGGGTTAAGAACTTGCGTTTCCTCCGGCGTTAGAACGCTCGGACTCGAAAACGGCTCGACAAACGTTTTGATTATAGAACCGCTGTATTCGACTGTTTGTGACCGCCGTCGCAGTTGATTGAAGCGTAGTTTCGGTCTATTTCGGCTCGATTAGTTTCTCCTCATACTAAATTGCAAAAGCCGGATGCGCATGAATGGGATTAAACGAGTGCCGAAACTTCCTGTTCCAATCGGTCGAGCCGCTCAATTGCCGACTCGATTGCGGGAGATCCTTCTTCTTTGACTTTGCGCGCCCGGTCAAGCGCCTGTTNNGCAATGCGGCTGATTTCATGCAATAGCTTGCGAATCTCGGCCTCCAAACGCCCCCGGCCATCCTGAATGCGATTAAGAACATCGTTTTGTACGCGTGCGCTGTTCACCTCCAACAGATGCCGCAGAAATTCTCTTGCCTCGTTAGTGATGACTTTGCGTGCGCCCACTAATGGCAAAATGATGTCGGCCAGCCATCGCAGCGGGGATGTGGGTTGTGCCGTTCCGATGAAGTCTTCAAAAATGAACCTGGAACGTACGCGTAAGCCTTTCTCCGGATCGAGCGCATGGGGCATCCGCGTCAGTTCGCTGAGGCCTGCACCGGCGAGCTGTATTAGAAAGTTGTTTCCCATCTCCACAAATCGAAGGGCCACGGCGCGATATTGGCGCTCACCCTCTTCCTGTTCAGGCTTGAGCCAAGGCATGACCTTGCGGCGCGAGATTTCCTGGGCCAGGTGCATCACTCGACGCCGATAGCGCGGGCCAAAGCCGAGGGGTACGGACGGCAGCTCCTTACCAAATTCTGTTTCAGATTCCGTCCACGCGGAACGGAAAAATCGCCGATGACGTTCGCCGAAGAGGTCCGAAATCCGATGCAGCTCCGCCATAAACAGGTAATCCAGTTCGCGCATGGAGCGTTCAGCCTCGTTGATGGTTTCCTTCATCAGCTCGATGCGCCGTTCGGATTCTTCGATTGGCCGCTGAAGCGCGTCACGGTCCTCATCGATGATGACTAGCAGTTGCTCGCTCAAGCGCTGGAGGCCGCGGTCGCAAGCGGCGCGAACAAGATTTCTGCCTGAGTCTTCAACCAGGTGATGCAAACTCGCCAACAGTTGTTCCCAATCCCTCAACGGACCGCGGCTTTCCATCCGTTCGGCGGCACTCACTTCAAAAACCTCGCCCATCGGACGATGCAGCCGCTTCTCCAGAATCTCGCGCGTGAACTTGGCCGCCGCCGCACGTTCCGCATCGCTGGTGCGGTCTGCCTTGTTGATTACCAGGATTAAATCCTGAACTTGCTTGCCGATTGCTTCCACCAGAGCCAACTCCTCGCCCGCAATCGGCGGATCGGCTCCGACCACCACCAATGCCGCATCGATGTGAGGAATGAACGCCTGCGTGGTTGCTGTATTTCCGGTGAAGACCGAGCCCAGGCCCGGAGTGTCCACAAAACACATGCCGGAAGACAACAGGGGGCTAGGCACAAAGACTTCCGCGCCCTCCACGGCCTTTTTGTTTTCGGGGTTGAGTTCTTCGGTTACGTATTCCTTCAAGTCGATCATCGCAACGTCCAGCCAAGCCCCGCCTCGCACACAAACGCGCGCGTGAGGTTCGGCGCCAAACCGAATCACGGTAGGCACCGCCGTGACGGGAACAAATCCGGTCGGAACAACCTCGTGGCCAACCAGAGCGTTGAGCAGAGTAGATTTTCCTCGCTTGAACTGACCAACACAAACTACATAGAAACGCCCTTCGGAAATTCGCGCCGCGAGCTCGCGTGCTTCCTTGACTACAGGCTCGGACACAAGTTCAAGAGCCAGTTCGGCCAGTTGCAACAGGCGTGAGGCGCCGTCCATAGACACGGATGTCTCAGCCAGAAGGCTGCCGTAATCTTGCACTGTCGCGCTGCCGTTGCATTCCTGCATCTGTTATCTCCCTCGTGACCGAATGCCTTCCTGATGAACGTATCGAATATCCGACCCTTCACGTTCACTGAAACGTGATTCCTGATCCAATCCCAATTCCTCGCGGATACTATGCATGATGCTATGCACCAGAAGTCGAAGTTTAAGGACAACCTCATTGAGACCATTTACCGCATCTTCAGGCACGGCGCCACAACCGCGTATGTGGCGGGGCATCAGTTCTTCGACTGCAATATCGACAAATCCAAGGTCCGTCAGCACCGATCGTGACACCGGAATATCCGGCGGTTCCGGAGTCATGTGTTGCCAGTCCAGCGTTAGCAGCAGTTGAGTCCGGAGACGGCGAATATGGTCCTCGATCACAGACGCCTGCGCAGATGTGATGTCCACCACATAATGTGGAAATGGAGACTCTGATTCCGGCGAATGAAGGGCATGTTCCATGTCGCAGAGCAAGTTGTCGATGTATTTGCATGTGATAATCAGGCGACGCCGCTGGGCCTCGTTCAGCTCGCCCGGTTGCCGCGTTCTTTCCGTCTCTGGCTGTAATTCGGGCATGGCTCTCCATGGTTGCTTCAGCTTCGCGGAGTCATCTGCCCGGTTGCGCAGAATCAATGCACGATCATCACCGGGCAGTGAGCATACTTCAGCACGCGCTCCGAGTTCGAGCCCAGCATCCAGCGATGAAGGATCGTGTGGCTGCGCTTGCCCATCACTATGAGGCTTGCCTGGATGGTGTCGGCGCGATGAAGAATCTGCTCCGCCGGATGACCCACCACGACATCCGTTTCCAGATCGATCCCCTTTTGCCTGGCGCGTTCGCGGATGGGGGCGAAGCTGCTTTCGTAGCGCTCGCGCCCTTCATCCAGGACGGCGTTGAACTCCGCGCTCTCGGCCAGTTCCGGCGGCCGGATGATAGCGAGAACGAACAGCTTGGCTTTCATGTCGCCTGCCATCGACAGGGCAACATTCAAAGCGTGCTCCGCGTGCGGTGACGCGTCGAATGCCACCAGTATCCTTTGAAATCCAACAAAAACTGGGCTTCCCATGGGATTGACCTATACCTTTTCCGCGGCTGCCTGCCGCTGAACTGTCTGCTCTGATTTCTTGCTTGTTAATGCTTGGGGAAGAAGATGCCGGGGCATAAAGAAACGGTTGGCAATCATGGTGGGAATCACGGCGCTGGCAATCACCGTGCCCACGATCCACGAGTACTGTTTCTGGTCGATGATGTTGTGATTGAGCCCGAAGAGCGCGGAGATGGTGCCAAACGTCAAGCCTGTGGACATCATCAGCGTGTAGTACGCTCCCGAGTTGCCTTCGTAGCGGTGCATCCGGACTGCGGGATACACGGCAATCGCCTTGGTCAGCGACTTGGCCATAAACAGAATCAGCATCACTGCCGGAGCGGCAATCAGAACCGGCACTAGGACGAACGATCCGGCGCGAATGAAGTAGAACGGCGTGAGCAGGCCAAACGTGAGCGTCCGCAGGCGGCGAATGAGCGAGTGGTCTTTGCCCACTGTTCCCGCCAGCACCATGCCGATCATGTAAGCCGGAAGCACTGCCTCGCTTCCCGCCCAGAGAGCCAGTCCTCCCATGGCAAAGAGTAAAAAGAGAAGATACTTGGCTTCGATTTCAGAGACGCGACCACCGTATTTTTTGAAGAATCGCGGCGTAAGAAACGGCAGCACAACAAAAACCGCAACAGAAACCACAACGAAGATCAGCGTCCGAATGGTGAACGGGGAGAAAATCAATCCCAGCGCAACTACGGTGCCAATGTCGTTGATGAAGCACGCAGCGAGGATCGACTTACCATACTCGGTAACATTGAAGCCAAGCTCCAGCATCACCGCATAGACCACGGCGACCGAAGTCGTGGAAAGCGCAACGCCGCAGAGCCAACTGGGCATGATAGCCCAATGCAGCACGTAATACGCAATCGCCGTGCAACCGAGAAACGGGCCAAAGAATCCCGCCAGGCCGATAATCAGCGTTTCGCGCCATTTGGTTTTGAAAACAACGGGATCAAGTTCCGCGCCGGCAAGAAACGTGAGTACGATGGCTCCTGTTCCGGCCAGAAATGTAATCCACGGTGTGCTGGCCAGCAGTCCACCCTGCGCAAAATACGCAACGGCAACCAACTGCGCCACCGTGCCCACCACAATTTCAGTGAGCGCCGTCGAAATCTTGAACCAGATTGCCAGCAGCGTCGCCGCCAGCGCCAATCCCACCCATAACGCTGCAAGTGCCCATGTGTTGATCATGAACGCAAACTCCTAAATTGTCGTTCAGGGAANNGTTAAGGGTGAACTCCTTCACCACAACCAACACTCTAAAAATAACACATTGCGCCCATTGAAATTACTTTGGCGCGTCGATGCGAACCAGCAGGACGTCGTGCCTGGCCAGTTCAAGAGGCTGGCTGTTGCTGAGCGTGATGGGTTTGCCGGTCCACAAGTCCTTGCCGGTCTGCGGGCCGTGAAGGCCGAGTTGATCCAGGCTCAAGTGGAAGGGGTGAGTGGAGTAGCGGCTGTCGCCGGCGTTGATGATGGCGATGGCCATCGCGCCGCCTGCCAAAGGCCGTTTCCACACGTCCACTTCGCCTTCGCTGTAAACGCGAGTTCCCTGCTTGCCCAGCGTGTCTTGATCGATGGCGATGACATCGCGGTTGGTGAGGATCGCCTTGATCTCCGGCTTCATGTTGGGCAGGTCGTTACCGGCCAGAAGCGGCGCGGCGAGCATGGCCCATAGAGAGAAGTGAGCGCGGTTCTCTTCGAGCGTGAGTTTGCCGTTGCCCACTTCGAGCATGTCGGGATCGTTCCAGTGTCCAGGGCTGGCGTATTTTTCCAGACCGGCCTGCTGGCTGGCAATGGCGTAGATGCGGTCCCAGTCAGGGTTGATGTCGCCCGTCGTCCGCCACAGGTTGCCGCCCACCGATGGAGCCCACTCCCAAACAGCGTCCCATCCGTATTGGCAGAGCGAGAAGACAATGGGCCGTCCCGTCGCCTTGAGAGCTTTGTCCATTTTGGCGTAGGCGGCCACCATCAGCCGCATCTGCGCGGCCTTGTCGTTGGGAGCCTTCGTCTCCATCACGTCGGGGATAAAGCTGCACAGGTCGTACTTGAGGTAGTCGATACCCCACTGGGCGTAAAGTTGCGCGTCCTGTGCTTCGTGGTCCAGCGAGCCCTCGTATCCGGCGCAGGTTTTGGGGCCGGGGCCGGAGTAGATGCCGATCTTGAGGCCTTTGGAGTGGACGTAGTCGGCCAGGGCCTTCATGTCGGGAAACTTCGCATTGGAGTGCAGTACGCCGTTCGCGTCGCGCTGGCCCTGCCAAGCGTCGTCGATGTTGACGTAGATGTATCCGGCGTCTTTCATGCCGGTGGCGACGAGCTGGTCGGCGGCGGCGCGAATGTCCTTGTCGCTAACGCGCTCGGCGAAGAAGTTCCAACTGTTCCAGCCCATGGGCGG
>PMGP01000460.1:9620-12839 GCA_003156235.1 Acidobacteriaceae bacterium | reverse complement strand
CGGTCCGCCCCTGCAAGGACGGTACTGCGAGCGGTAAGGATGGGGAAATTGAAGGCCTGGTGGCCCTGGTCATGGGAGACATTCTCTCCGCGCCGCCGGTGGTCCGCATCCACTCGCAGTGCCTTACGGGAGATGTTTTTGGTTCGCTGCGCTGCGATTGCCGACTGCAACTGGAGCTGGCCATGCGACGCATCTCCCAGGAAGGCGCGGGAATTCTGCTCTACGAGGAGCAGGAGGGCCGCGGCATCGGTTTGATGGCCAAACTCAAGGCCTACGAGTTGCAGGACCAGGGGATGGACACGGTGGAAGCCAATGTGGAACTGGGCTTTGCCGCCGACTGCCGCGCCTACGAGCTGCCCGCCGAGGTGCTCAAACTGCTGGGCGTCAAATCGGTCCGGCTCATGACCAACAACCCGGAGAAGGTGTCGGCGCTGGAGTCGGCCGGCATTACAGTAGTCGAGCGCATCTCCGCCGAGGTGGAGCCGCAGGAGAGCTTCGCGGACTACGTGCGCACCAAGCAGGAGAAGATGGGGCACATTCAGGATTCAGTCCCGGATTCGCTCTTGGACTCGCTGGTCAACGGAGAGCAATTCGACTGAGGTCCTCCGCAGTTTGTGAATCCAGAATCCGTTTTTGAGTTTTTCCGGCGGCAGGTGGCCCGCTCATCAGTCCCGAAGAATCACTCTAAGCCTTGAGAAGCTGTGCCCCGTTCATCGCAGTCTCATCGCGATGAGCGGGCGGGTGGAGCAGGTTCCAACGTGAAGAAAGAATAAATATGGGTGCCCCAGGTGCCTCGCTTCTGGGCACCTGGGATCAAAGCTAATAGCTTTTTGATGTTTTTCCGGCACAGGCATTACAGATACACTAGAAGTATGGCGGAGATTCAGCGTAGAAAAACCGGCACGGTCAGGATTGGGCAGGTTCGCGTGGGCTGGGAGGTTCCGGTTGTCGTGCAGTCGATGACCAACACTGACACGGCGGACGTAGCGGGCACCATCGAACAGGTCGCAGCCCTGGCGTTGGCGGGCTCGGAGATCGTGCGCGTCACAGTCAACAACGAGGAAGCCGCGGCGGCCGTTCCGCGGATCGTCGAAGGTCTGGACAAGCGCGGCCTCAAAGTGCCGATTGTCGGCGACTTCCACTACAACGGCCACCTGCTGCTTAAAAAATTTCCCGCCACGGCGCGGGCGCTGGCCAAGTACCGCATCAACCCGGGAAACGCATCGATTGGCAAGAAGGACAATGACAATTTTCAGGTCATGATCGAGTGCGCCGTCGAGAACCAGAAGCCGGTGCGCATCGGCGTGAACTGGGGCTCTCTGGATCAAGCGCTGCTGACCCGCATGATGGACAAGAACAGCCAGTTGCAGCAGCCTCTGCCGACGCGCGAGGTGATGCTGGAGGCCATCGTGGTGAGCGCGCTGGAAGCCGCCGCCGCCGCCGAGCGCTACGGGCTGGGCCGCGATCAGATCATTCTCTCCGCCAAGGTGAGCGGGGTGCGCGNNCCGCCGCTGCAGAACACTACGGGCTGCGAAGCGACCAGATTATTTTGTCGGCCAAGGTGAGCGGGGTGCGCGACCTGATCGACGTATACACGAACCTGGCCGCGCGCTGCGCCTATCCGCTGCATCTGGGGCTGACCGAGGCGGGCATGGGCGCCAAAGGGCTGATTGCCTCTACAGCCGGCCTGGCGCCGCTGTTGCTGGCCGGCATCGGCGACACCATTCGTGTGAGCCTGACGCCCAAGCCGGGCGGCGACCGGACCGAAGAAGTGCTGGCCGCGCAACAGATTTTGCAGTCGCTCTCGATTCGCAGCTTCATGCCGCAGGTCACCAGTTGCCCCGGCTGCGGCCGCACCACGAGCACGTATTTCCAGGAGCTGGCCGAGCAGATTCAGNNGTCAACGGCCCCGGCGAATCCAAGCACGCCAACCTGGGCATCAGCCTGCCGGGCACCTTTGAGGAGCCCAAGGCGCCGGTCTACGTGGACGGCAAGCTGCTGAAGACCCTGCACGGCGACACCATCGTTGCTGAGTTCAAACAGATTCTCGATCAGTATGTGGTGAGCCACTACGGGCAACGGGCGTAGACCAAGTTTTCCTGACTGGACCTGAATGGCGTAGAATCTTTTGCCATGAAGAATACTGCTTACTTCATTCTTCTTTCGACGATTCTTGCTCACGGTCTGCTTGCGCAGACGCATGCAAATTCCAGCGCACCCCAGCCATATCAGCTACAGATTTCGGCGGGAGTCGCGGAGAAACTGCTCATCCACAAAGCTGAGATTGTCTGTCCACGTGTTCCAATGGCCGCTCACGTCATTGGCACAGTTGTAGTGGCAATTGTGATTGATAAGAATGGGGATGTTCTTCATCCCAAGATTATCTCTGGGCCGGCAATGCTCCAGAAGCCGGTCCTNNTCGATTGCCATTATGATGCACGCTGATTTGCCGGGTGCCCCATGTCCGGATTTTCGGACTTGGGAAACCATGAAACTAAAACGAGCGAATAGCGAGCAGTTGGCCCCACCGCAGGTAATTGCCTGGACGGCCAGTCCTTGCAGATAATTTCCCGCTCTCGGCGCACAATAGAAGCAGTCACAAATGCGAGGCCATTATGACCACCGTCCAATCCACAACGCGCTCAATCCTGGTCCCTGGTCCCTATTTTATGTTCCATTTTCACCGTTTCTTCTCCTAAAAATCCACCTACCCCCACCCCCCCACTCTGTGGAAATCTTTTTTCTGCCCGTAAATTTCTCGCAACTAGCACGGTTTCAATAACTTGCATTTTTGCCCTGTTAACGAATCAGTAACTGCAAACCCCCGATTTTGCCCCTTTTTTGGCCTAAAAAGGTGCTTTTTTGCCCCTAATTGGCCACTTTTTCGTCAATTCGGCCAGGGCAAGGACTGAACGAGGTTGTGCTTCTCTTTTCGCCCATTTCGCGTTACGATTGCGGCAGTTTCCCTCGGAGGTTTCCGTGGTTCTTCGCCGAGTTGGATGGATCGTGCTGTTGGCCGCGCTTTCGCCCGCGCTGGCCTTTGCCGGTCAGCAAAAACCATGCGTCTCCGCCGATGAGGCCACCAAGCTGGTCGACAAGGACGTGTGCGTCTCGGCGCACATCTACGAAGTGGTGGAGTTGCCGGATGGGACGCGGTTCCTGGACGTGTGCACGCCCGACACGCCGGACGACAAATGCCGCTTCACCATCATGAGCCTG
>PMGP01000460.1:0-9476 GCA_003156235.1 Acidobacteriaceae bacterium | reverse complement strand
GAGATTTCCACGTCTTCCATCGGAGGAGCGTGTCGCGCGCCCTTCCATAGAATCACGCAGGAGACGACCATAAAGATCAGGGTCGAGCCCAGGCCAATCCCCAAATTTGAGTGGTCGGAGATGGCGCCGATAATCTGCGGGGAGAAGGTATCTCCGAAGCAGTGAATGACGAAAAAGTTGACGCCGATGGCCGTGGCGCGAACCGGGGCGGAGACGGAGTTGACGATGGCGGCGTTGAGCGGGCCGGTGTTGAGGAAAAGAAAGAACTCGGCGGCCAGCAAGGACGGAATAGCCCAGGATGCAGGGCCGAAAAAGAGCAGAACCCCGAAAGGCAGAGCCAGAGCAACGCTCCAGAAAGAGAGCAGGTAGAGCGCACGGTGGTCGGTGCGCAACCAGCGTTGAGCAATCCAGCCTCCGACCAGTGTTCCTAGAATGCCGTCGATCACTGTGGCAGCGCCCACAACCAGGCTGGCATTGGCGACCGAGAGCCCGGCGGAGCGGCTGAGAAATGTGGGCACCCAAGCAGAGATGCCGCCCATGGCGAAGGTAAGTGTAGCCAGGCCGAAGGTAGCCGTGAGGAAGGCCGGGTTGCGGAAGAGCCCCCAAAAGGTGGTGGTGTTGATGGTCTGCTCCATGCTGTCGCTGGCGCCGCGCTCCGGCTCGTAGCCCCAGAAGCCATACAACACGGCGATGATCAGGCCGGGAATGGCGCAGACGAAGAAGGGCGCGCGCCAGCCCCAGATGGAGCCGATCTGCCCGCCCGCAAGGTAGCCCAGGGCCGCGCCAACAGGAATGGCCACGTAAAAGATGGAGAGGATGCGATTGCGCTCGCGCTCGGGGTAGAAATCGGCCAGGATGGCCGGAGCAAAGATGCCGAATGTGGCTTCGCCGATGCCCACCAGCGCCTGGCGAATAAAGAAGGTCCAGTAGTCGTGGACCCAGACCGTAACCAGGGTGGCCAGGCTCCAGAGGATTGCGCCAAAGATGATGAGCGCCTTGCGCGAAGTGCGCTCAGGAATCCGCGCGTCCGCGGGCTTGCGCCAGATATAAACGATTATCAGGATGGCCGCCAGCGCGCCGAAGCAGAAAAAGAGCATCCAGGAGCCATGAAGGGCCAGAATTGCCAGGACACTCAGCAGCGCTCCACAGACAAACAGTTGTTTCTTATTCAAGCGGTCGCCCAGCCAGCCGGATAAGGGCGCAGCGATCATATAGAAGATAAACAGGGCGGTGGTCAGCGCGCCCATCTGCTGGTCGGTGGAGTGAAACTCGCTCTTGATCAGCGAGACTTCTCCGGGCAGGATATAGCGGTCGATGTAGTTGAGCAGGTTGAGGGCAATGAGCAGCGACAGCGTCGCCACGGCGGGGCTGATGCGAGGGCGGGCGTGCTGGACAGAATTAGCCAAGATAAGATCCATCTCGCCCTTTGGCGTGATTTATCACGAATATCACATTGAGCCACTGAATGCCCATTGCAGGGACGGGGCGATTGCATGAAGGGAAGACAATTCCTTCACAGTGCCACAGTTTCACTGGAAATTGGGAAGGGGTAGGGGGTGTCATCGGGTAGTTTTTGGGGACGCGGGTTGTCGGCGGACCGTGGTGAGCGCGATCTGAGCGGCGTAGAGGAGTTTGGTGCCCAGATTGTCCATAATTGCGCCGATGAGCATGGCGTGGGCAACGCAGGCGATAAAGTCGCGGATGTTTTCAAACCCGGAAAGCGGCGGCAACCTCCTCTTCAAATCATGAAGCAACTTATGTCCGGCGAAGGAGCATAGTCCTCAGTCACTTCTTTGATGATCCGCACTGCAGCTCTGAAACTGACTCGCTGGGTGTCTCTGATTCGGCTTCAATCTATGTATCGAGTTTCCTTCCGTGGCTAAAGCCCGCGTTGATTGTTTTGGCTTTATGCGGGGGTTGAAAACCCCCGCCTCCCTCCGGTATGATGCCTCCCGCAGGGGTTAAAACCCGTTTCTATAATAGCCGTTTTCGGCACGACTAAAGCCGTGCCCTGATACAAAGCCGGTACTACAGAGTTAGTGTACTTATTTGCCGTGTTGCGCGGAGCGCAGGATAAGGATGGCGATGAGATTCCAGAAGATAACTGCGATCACGATGCAGAACAAGATCGCAGAAATCTGTTCATGGTTCTTGGCGACTAGCAAACTCCGGTCTGCAACTATACCCGAGTATGTACTGTTGCAACTCTCGTACGAGACAGAAAGAAATCCCAGCAGGGCGGGGAAGACCAATCCGCAGGGAAGGAGGCGTTTGAGGATTGTGGGAAGATGCTTGCCCGAGGCGGCATCGGCCACACCCGCGAAGGGCCGCCGCAGATAGAGATACACCAAGACACCCGCCGCGACAGAGAGGGCTGCGCAGACGAAGTAAGAGACGATCAGATATTGCTCATTCGTCAACTTTGACCTTCAGTGTGGCAATCAGAATGGTAACGAGAACCAGATAGACGGAAATGAACAGGACCAGATTCTGAAGGGATGAAGAGAGGCCCGCGGCGCCCTTCCAGACGTATTCCATAAGGTGAGATTCCGGCTTCAGATCAAAGGAAATTCCGATGGCGCCCGAGAGAGCAGCAAGATAAAGAACGAGCAGAAAAGAGCGCAGATAGAATGTGACTCCGGATTGCAGCTTGAGGGTGTGGCGCAGCAGATCACAGAGACTGGAGCGCAACAGAAGAAAGAGAATCGTGGGGATGGCTACCGCGAAGGCCAGCAAGATCAGAAATGCTATTAAATTCAGGATCATAATTTTGTATCCCTTTCCTGCGCGAATTTGCCTCTACTTCCCGGCACGGAACAGTATAGCTCTTGGAGTTGAAGCCCAGTGTTAATACTGTTGCATTTACGGCACGATTCAAGTCGTGCTCTGATACAAAGCTGGAACGACAGAATTCGTGGTATCCCAGGTCCGAAAATCCGGATTTCCACCCCACGGATGAAGACCTGTCCGTGGGGACCCCGGACCTGGGGCACCCAACGAAGTTGTGACGATCAGGGCTTTTTGGGTGTGTGGGCCGGCTTGGTTGGCTGGGCCGCTGGTTTGGGCGCGGGGGCGGCTGCCGGCGGAGGCGAGGTTCTGAGGTACATGATTTTCTTTGTCCCGTTCTCACAACTGCCGACCTGCTTGCCTTCGGCTTCTTTGTCCTTGGCCACGATTTCCAGCGTGTATGTCTTGGCGCCGTTGGCTTCCACCTTTTTGGCGATCTCGGACTTCAACTCCTCACAGGACTTTGGCCCCTGGGCGTAAGCCAACACCGACGCGAAGGCCAAGATGACAACGGACGCTACGATTTTCATAGTGCAATCTCCTTGGATTAGGTGTTAGGAAAATTTGAGGCTAAGAGTAGCGCATACAAGTTACCGGCGTCAATCATGATTTTGCGGCGGCGCGCATTGGCTGCGGGGAGGGAGGCGCGGTATGCTCGTTGGTTGGAAGGATTTGCGGGTGGGGGCGAGTATGACGGTTGGGGCAATTACGATTCGGGCGGCGCGGGGAAACACATTGAGCTGCAAGGGATGGCAGCAGGAGGCGGCGCTGCGCTGCCTGATGAACAATCTCGATCCGGAGGTGGCCGAGCGGCCACAGGATCTGGTGGTCTATGGCGGGATTGGCAAGGCGGCGCGGAACTGGGAGTGCTTTCATGCGATTGTGCGCGAGCTGGAGCGGCTGGAGAGCGACGAGACGCTGCTGGTGCAGAGCGGAAAACCAGTAGCGGTGTTTCCGACGCACGAGGGTGCGCCACGAGTGCTGATTGCTAACTCCAACCTGGTGGGCAAGTGGGCCAATTGGGAGCACTTCAACGAGCTGGACCGCAAGGGCCTGATGATGTATGGGCAGATGACGGCGGGGAGCTGGATTTATATCGGGACGCAGGGGATTTTGCAGGGGACATTTCAGACATTTGCGGCGCTGGCGGAAAAGCATTTTGCCAAGCCGGGCGATTCCGGTTCGGGCGGGAGTGGCTCGCTGCGGGGCAAGCTGGTGGTGACGGGCGGCGTGGGCGGCATGGGCGGAGCGCAGCCGCTGAGCGTGACGCTGAATGGCGGCGTGGCGCTGGCCATCGACGTGGACCGCAGCCGGATTGAGCGGCGAGTGGAGACGCGCTATTGCGACATGGTGACGGATGATCTGGACGAGGCACTGCGGCTGTGCGAGGTGGCAGTGCGCGAGGGACGGGCGCTGAGCGTGGGGCTGGTAGGCAACTGCGCGGACGTGCTGCCGGAGATTGTGCGGCGCAAGGTGAAGGTGGACGTGGTGACGGACCAGACCAGCGCGCACGATCCGCTGAATGGTTATGTCCCTCAGGGAGTGACGCTGGCCGAGGCCGCGGAGCTGCGGCGGCACGATCCGATTGACTACGTGCGGCGGTCGACGGCTTCGATGGTGATTCATGTGGACGCGATGCTCAATTTGCAGCGGGACGGGGCTATCGCATTTGATTACGGCAACAACATTCGGCGGTTTGCGTTTGACGCGGGGTGCGTGGAGGCTTTCCGGATTCCGGGATTTGTGCCGGAATATATTCGTCCGCTGTTCTGCACGGGGACGGGGCCGTTTCGCTGGGTGGCGCTGTCGGGCGATGCGAAGGACATTGCTCGCACCGACGAGCTGGCGCTGGAGCTGTTTCCGGAGAACGAGATTTTGACGCGGTGGTTGCGGCTGGTGCGCGGGCGGTTTGCTTTTCAGGGGCTGCCGGCGCGCATCTGCTGGCTGGGTTACGGAGAGCGGGCCAAGATGGGCCTCGCGATTAACGAGCTGGTGCGCAAGGGCGAGATTTCGGCGCCGGTGGCGATTGGGCGCGACCACCTGGACGCGGGCTCGGTAGCCAGCCCTTATCGCGAGACGGAAAAGATGCTGGATGGGTCGGACGCGGTGGCGGACTGGCCGATACTGAATGCGCTGCTGAATACGGCGTCGGGCGCGACGTGGGTGAGCTTTCATCATGGCGGCGGCGTGGGGATGGGCTACTCGCTGCACGCGGGGCAGGTGACGGTGGCTGACGGGACGGAGATGGCGGCGCGAAAGATTGCGCGGGTGCTGAACAACGATCCGGGGCTGGGCGTGGCGCGGCACGCCGATGCGGGCTACGAGTTGGCGCAGCGGACCGCGCGGGAGCGCGGGATTCGGATTCCCATGGCGGAGAATTAAGGAGGAAACAACCGCAGGTCCCCTTCGGCAAGCTCAGGGCAGGCTTTCGACTCCGTCTTGCGCAAAGAACGCGCCAGACTTCGCTCAGGATGAGAGCATTTTTTGATTTTGCGTTTTTCAACTATTCAAGAAAGGTAGCAATGGGCGAGGTTCTCGCGGTCGTCAACATCGGGCAACTAGTGACGCTGGCTGGGCCCAAGCGTGCGCGCGTGGGCGCGGAGTTGCGCGAACTGGGGCTGATGGAGAAAGCGGCGCTGCTCATCGAAGAAGGCCGCGTCATTGCCACTGGACCATACTCTGAACTCAGGAGTAGAATTCCTCCGCACGCCGCAGTGATCGACGCAGGGGGCTGCTGCGTGACGCCGGGATTTGTGGATGCGCATACGCACTTGGTTTTTGCGGGGAATCGCGCGGCGGAGTTTGAACAGCGGATTGAGGGGGCGTCGTATCAGGAGATTGCGGCGGCGGGCGGAGGGATTCTGCGCACGGTGGCGATGACCCGCGCGGCTACTGAGGATGAGCTGCTGGCGGAGTCGCGCAGGCATCGCGACTGGATGGTGCGGGCGGGCACGACGACGATGGAGGCGAAATCGGGCTACGGGCTGGAGCGCGCGACGGAGTTGAAGATGCTGCGCGTGATGAAGCGGCTCAATGAGGAGGGACCGGCGACGATTGTGCCCACGCTGCTGGCGGCGCACACGGTTCCGCCGGAGTTTGCAGAGCGGCGCGCGGAGTACGTGCGCTGGATCGCGGAGGAGTTGATTCCCGAGGTTGCGGCTGCGGGGCTGGCGCACTATTGCGATGCTTTTTGCGACGATTGCGCGTTTACCGAAGACGAGACACGCACGGTGCTCGCGGCGGCGCGGCGGCATGGATTGCGATTGAGGGTTCATGCCGAGCAGTTCCGGGCTGGCACGGGAGCGGCACTGGCCACCGAGCTGGGCGCGGTGACGGCCGACCATCTGGAGATGGTGAGCGAAGAGACGATGCGGCAACTGCGAGCGGCCGGGGTGCAGCCGGTTCTGCTGCCGGGATCGGTTTTTGCGCTGGGGCGGGCACAATATCCGCCAGCGCGCGCGATGGTGGAGATGGGACTGGCGATTGTGGTGGCTACGGACTTCAATCCCGGCTCGTCGCCGATTGCGTCGATGCCGTTCGTGATGTCGCTGGCTTGCCTGGAGATGAAATTGTTGCCCGCCGAGGCGCTTGCCGCGGCCACCATCAACGCGGCCTGGAGTCTGGGCCTTGGCGAGCGGGTGGGGTCGCTGGAAAGCGGCAAACAAGCCGACTTTCTGATTCACGAGTTCAGCGATTATCGCGAACTGGCCTACTTCATTGCGGCGCCGGTGCGGCCGCGGGTTTTTATTGCGGGAAGGGAAGTGGGGGCAGGCTGACGGAGAGTCTGCTTCCATCAGCCCAGAAGATATTACTGCGCCGCCTTGACCGCCTCGGTGAGGGCGGGGACGACTTCCATCAGGTCGCCGACAATGCCGTAATCAGCGGCTTCGAAGATGGGTGCGTCGGGGTCCTTGTTGATGGCCACCACGCACTGCGAGCCTTTGATGCCGACCAGATGCTGGATGGCGCCGGAGATGCCCAGGGCGATGTAGAGTTTGGGCGCGATAGTCTGGCCGGAGCTGCCGATCTGGCGCTCCATGGCGAGCCAGCCGAAGTCGCAGATGGGGCGGGAGGCGCCCAGCTCAGCGCCGAGAGCAGTGGCCAGCTCCTGAACCAGCGGAAGGTTGGCGGCATCCTTGATGCCGCGGCCCACGCCGACGATTCTTTGCGCCGCACCGAGGTCCACGGTCTGCGCCGCGCCGCGGAAACGCTCGCTTGGCCGGGTGCGAATCTGCGCCAGCTCGATTGCCGGCGTAAAGACGGTGATCTGCGCACTGCCGGACTGCGCCTCGTCGGCACGAAAGGCTCCGGCCTGCACCGAGACAAAGCAGGGGCCGCTGCCGGTGGGCCGATAAGAGCCATTGAGGCGCCCTTGCATCAGTTGCCGCGTGAAGACCGGGCCGTCTGCGATGGCGGTCACGTCGCCGATGAGCGCCTGGCCGAGACGAGTGGCGAGCTTGGGAGTGTAATCGCGGACCTGATAGGTGTGGGGAAAAACTACGTAATCTGGCTTTTCGGCAGCGAAAAATTGCTGCAAGGCAAGAGTAAATCCGTCTGCCGTGTAGGCTGCGAGCAGCGGGTGCTCGATGCGGACGACTTTGGCGAGCGCCTTGGAGGCAACCTCGGCGGCTGACTGCTCGGTCTTCGCGCCGAGGACGACGGCGTTCATGGGCTGGCCAGCGAGCGTGGCCAGCTTCTGTCCGGCGGCGATGGCTTCCCAACTGGCGCGGCTTACATGGCCGTCCCGCTCTTCGATCACAACTAAAATGCCGCTCATAGCACCCTCGCTTCGAACTTCAATTTTTCCACCAGCGCCGCAGCAGCTTCTTTGGGAGAGCCGGTGAGCATCTGAGTTGATTTTTGTTTTTGCGGCAGCGCGACACGCTCCAGCACTACGACGGGTGCAGCGTCCACGGCTAGCTCTGCCGCTGTCACCACGCGCACCTCCTTGGTTTTGGCGCGCTTGATGCCCATCAGCGTGGCGTAGCGCAGCTTGTTGCCGCCGGACTGGATGGTGAGCACGGCGGGGGCGGGCAGCTCGATGGTCTGGAACCAGCCTTCTTCGAGCTCGCGCTTGACGGTGAGACCAGCGTCGGTTTTGTCGACGTGCAGAATGAGCGTGGAGTGGGGCAGGCTGAGCAACTCGGCGAGGATGACGCCGGTCTGCCCCTGGCCGAGGTCATCGGACTGGAGGCCGGTGAGCACGAGGTCGGGGTTCTCGGGCTTGACGGCGGCAGCCAGGAGGCGGGCCACGCCGAGGGCGTCGAGTTTGTTGAGGTCGGCGCAGTCGATGTGGATGGCACGGTCCGCGCCCTTGGCCAAAGCCTCGCGGATGGTGGGGCCGACGCGCTCCGGACCGGCGGTGAGGACGACCACCTCGCCGCCGTGCTTCTCCTTGAGTTGGAGGGCTTCTTCGAGGGCGTAGGCGTCGGACTCGTTGAGCGCGTATTGGAGGCCGGATTCTTCAATCCATTTGCCGGCGGCGTCGATGCGGATTTGCGCATCGCGCTCCGGGACTTGTTTGATGGCGACAATGATTTTCATTTTTTTGGTCTCATGTTCATTTTAGCTGGGTGCCCATGATCTTGTTATGAAGAGCTGGGAACAGAAATCCAAATTCATTTAGTTATTCGGCAATCCTCGCGCGGTTAACTGGGCAATGTCGAGCAGTTGCGGAGCGGCTTCGCCATGTTCCGCCAGCGCGTCGCGGAAGATGCTGTTGCAGAAGGGGCAGGCGGTTGCCACCGTTGTGGCTCCAGTGGCGACTAACTCGGCGGCACGCACCTTGCCGACGCGCTCGCCCGTCTCTTCGCCAAGGAAGACCAGCCCGCCTCCGGCGCCGCAGCAGAAGCTGCGTTCATGAGAGCGCGGGGCCTCGACCAGCTTTCCGGCCAGCTTGATCACCGCGCGCGGCTGCTTGTAGACGTTGCGATAGCGGCCCAGGTAGCAGGGGTCGTGGTAGACGATTTTTTCCTGGACGGGGTGAGAGTCTGCGGACGAAGAGCGTATTTCAGGGGCTAAAGCCCGTTCTGGATTTGGGGCACTTGCGGCATGACTGAAGTCATGCCCTGATACAAAGCTCTCGGTATTCACAGCGGCAATGGTGGTTGGGCGGGGGAGTTTGTCAGCAAACCGCGCTAAAAATTCACTGTGGTGCTCGACTGCGGGCGGCGCGCCGTACTCTTTCCAGTCTTCCTGAATAGTGCGGACGCAGTGCGGGCAGATGGAGACGATTTTTTTGGTTTTGGTTTGGGCCAGGGCTTCGAGGTTGGATTCGGCAAGCTGCTGGAAGACGAGATCGTTGCCCAGGCGGCGGACCGGGTCGCCGCAGCACTTTTCCTTGCGAAGGACGCCGAAGCTCGCGCCGAGGTAGTTCATGACGCGGGCGAAGTCGGCGATGATCTCGCGGCCCTTGGGATCATAGCCGCCCATGCAGCCCAGCCAGAGGCAGTATTCCTGAGAGCCGTCGAAGATGGGCAGGCCGGCCTTCTCAATAAATTTATCGCGCTCGGAGGCGGGCAGGCCGTGGGCGTTCGAGCCGTGTTCTAGTGCCAAAAAAAGTTTAGTGCCCTGGCCGTCCGCCCAGGACCCGGTGTTGACCGCGCCACGGCGCAGGCCGATGAGGATGGGGAGGTGCTCGATGCCCACCGGGCACTGAAACTCACATGCGCCGCAGGTGGTGCACTGGA
>PMGP01000391.1 GCA_003156235.1 Acidobacteriaceae bacterium | reverse complement strand
CTCTTCCATCCACATCCGCGCGAACTTCGGATCGCTCACCATAGGCGCGGGAATTTGGCGGGTGATCCCCATCAGAGCAAGCAGGTCTATCGCCCCGGATTCATGAAATACGGCATCGTACGGGTCGTCATCGTCCCAAAACAGCTTCCAGGCAGCGGCCATTGTATCTGCCGCTTTCATCTTCGCCTGGGCGCTGCTGGCATTCGGCTTGCACCAGAGACGATAGACTTCAGCGATACTTTTGCTGTAGTCGCGTGCTTTCGCCGATTCCTCGTGATTACTGGGATCATCGTCCTTGTTCGGCTCGAAGAAAAAACAAGCTGCCGGAAATGACTTTGAAGCTAGATGGGTAGGATGCTGTTGCGCCGCAGTTGGAACGGGACGCACAGACAAACCAAAGACCATCCATAGGAGCACTCCGGCCTTGGCCACTATCGACCTGTTCATGGCAGCCACCTGTTCCTTGTTCCCNNTTTTCAAACAGCGCCGCGCGCGGATCCTGGCTATTCAGCTTGGCTAGCTCGCGCTCGGCTGCTTCGCCGTACTCATTCCTCTACTCGATACGCTACGCAGCGGGTTCCAAGGGAATCAGCTTGCTCCCGCGCAGTCCGGCAATCTCTTCCGCTAAAGAGCGGAGGCAGGGATTGAATAAAACACATCCTTCGATCAGGAGCTCTCCGTTGGACCCGGGATTCGCCCAGAGACAAAGATCGACGTTGCGGCGAAATCGCTGGATTTCTTCGTACTCCATTAAATCGCGGCGAGCTTTCAGGCCGCGCTTCGTTTGGGGCGGCGGCGTGGTGAAGATCCGGCCAAGGATCTCAAACGACGCCTCGGAATCCCGGTTCACCAGCACCACGAAATTCGGGAGCGAGTGATTGGGGTTATCGGCGTGCAATTGGCGCCCGGCCGTGACCAGATCGCCGCCGATCCGTTCCTCCACGGATTTTCCGCTCTGCTCCGTACGCACCTCTTCGTGATCTTCGTGCAGGATGTGAACTTTCCAGAAATGACGCCAAACCGTTTTGACTTCACAGTAGGCCCAGGGTTTGCCGTCCTGCGACAAGAGCAGATCGGGACGCCGGGAGAAGCGCTCCGCGGGATCTTCCAGGTTCTCGACCGCAAAACCGCGCGCCTTCCAAAACCGCGCAGCCAGACGTTCGTCTTCTGGGTTCTCGCCCATCCGGTGCACAAAAGCCCCGCGCAGGATGGGAGATTGCGCCGCAATCGGTGGCGCGCCGTTCTGTCGATCTCCGGCGTTCGATTCATTCAAATTGAGTGTCATACCTCCTCCTTTCCTCACGCGTTGCGTTGCGGGCGCTGATCAGCCGAATACGCTTCTGACGCTCCGTATGCACTACCAACAATACTCTGCTGGATGCCGAGAATCCAATTGCGATGGCTCGCCATTCCTCATCCGAATGGACCGGATCGGGCTCAATCACGACGTCGGGATCCTGAAAAACCGTAGCCCCCTCGAAAAAACTCACTCTGTGCTTTTTGAAATTAACCTCGGCTTTATCAGGGTCCCATTCAAAGTCCCCAAACTGGACCATGGCGCGTCCTTTCTCAAGCCTCGGTCAACTTGCTCACAGCTTTTCAAANNATCTCGCGGCTGCGCTCGTCGCCGAGCGTGGGCACCTGCACCTCGACGGTCACAATCTGGTCGCCGCGCTGCTCCGGGCGCTGCGCATTCTCCACTCCGCGCTCCCTCATGCGCAGCTTTTGCCCGCTCTGTGTGCCGGGAGGAATCTTCAACTGCGCGCGCCCGTCAATCGTCGGCACTTCCACCTTAGCTCCCAGCGAGGCCTCGGGCACGGTCACCGGAACCGTCAGATGTATGTCGTCGCCCTCGCGACTGAAGACCGGGTGCGTCTCGGTGCGCACGATGAGGTAGAGGTCGCCGGCCGGGCCGCCGTTCGCCCCGGCGTTGCCCTTGCCTTGCAGGCGGATGCGCTGCCCGTCGCGCGTGCCCGCCTTGATGCGAAACTCGATTGGCTCGCTGCGGCTCACCACGCCCTCGCCGTGGCAGGTAGAACAAGTATTGGAAATGCGGCCTTGCCCGCCGCACTTGGGGCAGGGAATGTTGAACTTCATCCGTCCGCCCATCTGCGTCACCTGGCCGGTGCCGTCGCACTCCGGGCACTGCATCTGCCCGCCGGCCGAGCTTTGGCCGTGGCAGGAGGGGCAAACCTCCTGGCGACGCACCTCGAGCCGCGCCTGTCCGCCGCGAATAGCCGTCCAAAAGTCCACCGTAGCCTGATATTCCAGATCCGTTCCTGGCTGCGGACCGCGCGCCTGCTGCGGCTGCTGCGCCCCGCTGAAGATGCCGGAAAAGATGTCCTTGAAGCTGCCCCACGAAGCCGCATCTGCCGCCGAATCTGCCCCTGTATGCTGGCCCCGGTGCTGTCCCGGCCCGCCCTGGAAGCCGGTGAAATCGAAGCCGCCAAAGTCCACCGGCGCGCCGTGCCCCGCGCTCTGCCGCGCATAAGCCTCGGCCTGCGCTGGGTCGATTTGGTCGGAGTAGAAGCCCAACTGGTCGTAGACCTTGCGCTTTTTCTCGTCGCTCAGCACGTCGTTGGCCTCGGAGATCTCCTTGAACTTCTCCTCGGCCCGCTTGTCGCCGGGGTTTACATCCGGGTGATAGCGCCGTGCAGCCTTGCGAAAGGCCTTGCGTATCTCCTCCGACGTCGCCGTCTTCTTCACGCCG
>PMGP01000023.1 GCA_003156235.1 Acidobacteriaceae bacterium | reverse complement strand
GCGGGGAGAAATCATTCAAATGTTGCTGGAGAGGTGATGGGCGGTGGGAGAAGACCCCTGTCGGAATCATCGATCTCCCCCCAGTCAGCGTGCCGCCGTCTGAAAACGACCGCTGCTATCTGTCCTCTCTTGGCAACTGCAGTTCGAAGATAACAAAGGAACACTTTATATCGAGGAATATTCTGGAGCGAATTACCACCGATCGGCTTACGTTTGAGGATGCTGGGCACTTTTTCGGCGGAAAAGAGAGGGTCGAAATTGGAGTGAGCGATTTCGCGTCCAAAGTATTGTGCGATATACATAATCCCGCTCTGGCTATTCTTGACACTGCCGTTGGAATTGCCTTCTCAACCATCGAGGCCACTGCTAAGGATATAGCAAGCGCTGTTGATCCATCAGCAGCTTTGAAATCCTTCCATTTGGCGTCAGGTATAGACATCGAGCGGTGGATGATCAAAGTGTATTGCGGGTTGGTCGCAGCGGGAAAGATTAGGAGCGTAACTGGACGGGTATTAGAGCGAAGCGTCCTTCCGTCATGCCTCTTGGATGCCCTGCTCGGGATAGGCTTGTTGCCAAGTCCGCTCGGCCTCTATCATCATTCATACGCAGGTCAAACACGTCGGCTTGGAGGAATCTCCTTCGGGACGATAATGCTAACAGAAGGCTCCGACGATGTGGGCGGTCTTATGCTGTCGCTGGGGCCTATGAACTTTGTGCTCATAACGTCAACGGCATACGGTCTAGCATTCAAAGAGCCGAAATGGTATCGGCATCCGACCTTCCTGTTTAATGTAAGGCAGGAAAAGTCAAGAATTGCGTATCTTCTGACTTATTGATAGTGATGCTCGGTAAGGGTTTCTCGCAGATTCTGATGCAAAAGAACAAGGGCTTAATCTCCTGACGGAAACTAAGCCCTCAGCTTTTCTCAGAGAATAGCGTCAATTATTCTGTAACCGTCGAGATGAATCTTCGCGGGTTATTACAGCGTTGAGAATCTGCTTCAGCTTCACAGCCATTTCGTGAATCTTGTTCAACTCATCTTCTGTAAAACGGTCAGATATAGTCTTCTCGATGTTTGAGAATACGTTTCTGTCAATATCAGGAATCCCTGCCATAATCTGAAATCTCCTTACATTTGAAGTGTTTGTCCCAACGAGACGGAGCCATTATGAGCCGGAACTGGTCGGAGGTCAAGCGGGATAATGAGCCAAGCATTTTGTTGCCCTTCAATCTACCTCATAATGGCGCGTCCGTGAATGCGAAGAGGTCGCGAATGCCAAACTTTTGCTCAACGAATCTGATAGTCTCTGGGTGGATGAGTGACGCTCGGACACTCCGAGATGTAAACAAACCCGCCTTCTTCTGGAAATGCGCTTGGCTGCGAGGTACTGTCGCCTCCCATCGAATGGGTGCCATCCACTCACAATTGTCGAGGTCGTTCAGGTTGTCGCGAATATTTGGTGCAACACCTGGCTTGTCGATTAGGAGAGTGCCGTCGCCGAGACGAAACTCCCTTGCTGGCTTGGCTGCGCCTACAACCTTGCCAACACCAACATACCCTTTCCCGGACAGGTAGGCGGCAATTGCATCTCCCGGCTTCAGCCCCTCTATTGCTTCCTGAAATACATCCTTCTGACCCGCGCCTACGTAGCCGTAGCTGATATTGTCTTCCCATTGACGGTGTTCCCCGTCGCCCACATTGAAATACCATAGTCGATGGTCGTAATCGAAGCCGACAATTTCTTTGTGTAGAGTTCTTTGTGGACGAAACTTATCGATGAACCTTCCGCTGACGCGATTTGTAATCACGTCCTTGAACTGCCAAATTAGCGTTGCTTCAACCACAAAAGCCTGTTCTTCGGTAAGGCCACGTGCCAGCACTCGAATCAACGGCTCCAACCCTTCTTTCCGAACTTCCTCGATTCGAGCCGTCTTTTGACTGGAGGTGCGGTCGAACAGATGGGCATCCTTTCGGCTCCCTTTCCCCATGCCGTAGTAAAACGGTTTGAAGTCGCGTGGGTCGATGTAGACATAGACGTAGTAATCCGCTTTCTTCACGTTAGGAACCTCCTAATGAACTGCTGCGCTGTCTGCAACCACTTCATCTATGCTGCCGACAAGATGCCGTCCGGCGTGAATCTCCGTTCCTCGAATTCCCCACAGAACCGGCGAGTTTTGCCAACGCCGAAAGGGTGCTACTGATGTCCCCCGCCTCAATGTCATTGCGGGAAATCACGATATTCAAGAAGTCGGGCTGGGAGCCGCAGGTCATGGGATTCTGGCTCCGCTACTTCGTCGCAGCTTCTGAGGCAACATCAGAGCCGACCTCGTCTTCGAAGAAGTCAGAGTCGATGCGCTTGACGACGTAGGTGCTCTCTGTGGAGATGCCGACCTCGTAATCGAACATCAATTCTGCAAGCCGCAAGCCGTCAATAAGGATGACTTTCGTTTCGAGACCCTCGGCGTAGTCCTTCGCATCCTTCGTGAATGTCGAGGTCGTGATGAAAACGCCCTTCCGCGCCCTCTTGCCG
>PMGP01000315.1 GCA_003156235.1 Acidobacteriaceae bacterium | reverse complement strand
CGCTGGCCTTCACCAAAACCTTTGCCATGGTCTGTTCCACCATCATGGCCATTACGCTGGTGCCGGTTCTTTGCACCTTTCTCATTCGAGGCAAGCTGCATCGCGAGAATGAGAATCCGGTAATGCGACTCTTGCACGCCATCTACCGGCCTGTGTTGTCATGGGCGCTGCGCCACAGAATCATCACGCTCGGTGCAGCGCTGGCGTTGTTCGGCGCGGCTGTCTACACCGCAACCACCATCGGCTCCGAGTTCATGCCTCCGCTGGATGAAGAGACGGCGCTCTTTATGCCCATCTCCGATCCACGTATCTCTCTCACTGAAGCGACGAAGATTCTGCGTCAGCAGGATGAGATCATCGCCGCCGATCCAGCCGTTGCAATGGTTGTCGGCAAGGTTGGCCGCGCGGAAACTTCCACCGATCCGGCTCCTGTGAATATGTCCGAAACCACCATCACCTTCAAGCCCAAAGACCAATGGCCCAAAGGACTCACCAAGGACGCCATCCTCGCACGACTTGATGAACAGCTACAGATTCCCGGCGTGACGAATATCTGGACCCAGCCGATTCGCAATCGCATCGATATGCTCTCCACCGGCATTCGCACGCAGATCGGCATAAAGGTCTTCGGCCCCGATCTCAACGTGATCGAACAAATCTCAGAACAGATCAAGGAAGTGGTGAGCCAGGTGCCCGGCGCTACTGACCTCTACGCCGAGCGCACCACTGGTTCTCCGTATCTGGAGATGACCGTGGACCGTCCGGCCGCGGATCGCTACGGCTTGAACGTCGCCGATGTTGAGGATGCGATTGAAACTGCCGTGGGCGGCAAGAATCTGACTACTACCATCGAGGGACGGCAGCGTTTCCCGGTGCGCGTCCGCTACGCGCGCGATTTCCGCGAGAACCCGCAGCAGCTTGGCGATGTGCTTGTAACCGGCAGCAACGGAGCGCAGGTGCCGCTTAATAAAGTTGTCAACATCAAGACAACATTGGGACCATCGATGATCAGCAGCGAGAACGGCCTGCTGCGAGGTTCGGTGCTCTTGAATGTGCGAGGCCGCGATGTGGGAGGTTTTGTCGATCAGGCTCAGCGGGCAGTGGCGCAGAATGTAAAAATGCCGCCAGGCTACTACGTCGAGTGGAGCGGTCAGTACGAAAACCAGATCAGCGCGCGCAAGCGCCTGGAACTGGTCATTCCAATTGTGCTCGTGATCATTTTCGTCCTGCTCTATCGCACCTATGGCTCCGCCAAAGAGGCGGCGCACGTATTGCTGGCTGTGCCCTTCGCGCTCTCCGGCGGCATCTTCCTCGTCAAGGCGCTCGGTCTCAATTTCTCAGTTGCCGTATGGGTTGGCTTCATCGCGCTCTTTGGAACCGCTGTGCAGACCGCCGTGGTCATGGTCATTTATCTGCGTGAAGCGGTGACGCGCCGAATCGCCGCCGATGGCCAACTCACGCGTGCCGGCCTTCATGCAGCCGTGATGGAGGGCGCTCTGCTCCGCCTTCGCCCCAAGGTGATGACCGTGGCTACTGTGGTCGCTGGCCTGCTGCCCCTGATGTGGTCCACGCGAACCGGCGCAGAGTTTATGAGGCCGCTCGCAGCCCCCGTGCTCGGAGGAATGCTCAGCTCCCTTGTTCACGTACTGATCGTCACGCCGGTCATCTTCACCTGGCTGTGCGAGAGAGAACTGCATCGGAACTTGGCGGAATGAAGGATCAACGTTCCTCATTTGACGATGACAGTCCTTAGTGCTCACGCTGATCGCCGAGATCAACGAAGTCAAAAGGGCGTGGCGCGCGCTGGGACCCTGGCGCCCGAACGCCTGAGTGACCTGCGCCGCGTGGCGACCATCGGCACACCTTCACTAGCCGTTTGGTGATGGCTGGGGTAGACTTGAATACAGTGCAGGAACTGATGGGACACAAGACGATCGCCATGACCGCCCGATACGCCCGCCTCGCCCCAACTCACAAGTTGCAGGCGCTGGAGACCTTGGTACGTCCGGGGTCGGTTTCGGTACAAAGTGGCCATTTTTTGGCTACCAGCACCAAAAAAGTCGTACAAGGCCAAGAAGGTTGATATTCTACAACTTATTGAATCTAATTAAGTTGTAGTTGGTGAGAGCTCGTAGCTCAGTTGGTAGAGCAACGCCCTTTTAAGGCGTGGGTCGTGCGTTCGAACCGCACCGAGCTCACCACTCCTCCCGGCCGCTGTACTCCTCATTCATGCTGTCCTTTTACGCGCCTGCATCGAGCGTCTGCCGCGCTTCGGGCCCTTGCGACTGCGTAAACAACGGCAGCGTGAAATGGAAGGTTGCGCCCTGGCCCAGTTCGCTTTCGGCCCAGATGCGCCCTCCGTGGGCCTGGACAATGTGCTTGACGATGGCCAGGCCCAGTCCCGTGCCGCCTGACTCGCGAGAACGCGCCTTGTCAACGCGATAAAAGCGCTCGAAGATGCGAGTGAGATGTTCGCTGGCGATGCCCGGGCCTGAGTCCTGCACGTAAAACTCGACTTCGGATTCCAAAAGCCGCGCGCCCACCAGAATTCGCTTGCCGTCTTTGCCATAGCGAAGGGCGTTCTCAACCAGGTTGCCGAAGACCTGGTTCATGGCGTCGGATTCGGCTAAAACGAGCTCATCCGGCGCTCCAGCCGATTCCAGCGCGACGCCTGAATCCACCACCATGCCGCCCAGCGATTTGATGGCGTCCTGAACCAGCGCACTGGCCCGCATAGGTTGCAGCGACAGCTTGTAGTCTGGGCTCTCCACGCTGGCCAGAGCGATCAGATCCTCCGTAAGGCGGCTCATGCGGGTAGCGTTCTTGAGGATGATGCCGAGGAACTCGTGACTGGTTTCCTCGCGGAGGTGGGGCTCCTCGAGCAGCGTCTCGACGTAACCCTGGATGGAAGTGAGCGGGGTGCGCAGCTCGTGGCTGACGTTGGCCACAAACTCGCGGCGGGATTTTTCCGCGGCATCGATGCGGGTGATGTCGTGCAGCACGGCCAGCGCTCCGCCGGAAGACATGGGGACGGCATGGATCTCGAAGATGCGGCCAGGAGCCAGGATGCTGGCGCGCCCGAATTGCACCTCGCGCTTCTCCAGCGCCGCTTTCACGCAGGCCAGCAGTTCAGGATCTTGTACCGAGTGAACCAGCGAGAGGCCAACGCGAATCTGCGTGCCGGCGATGCGCCCCATGACGGCGTTGGACCAGCGGACCAGCCCCCCGGGCGTGATGGCGACCACTGCCTCCTGCAGAGAGTCGAGCAGGCCGGCCAGCTCCTGGCGTCGGCTCTCAATCTCGGCAATGTTCTCAGCGAGCCGCTGGGCAGCCTGGTTCAGCGCCACCTCGATGGAGGAGAACGGATCTTCTTCGTCGTAATCAAGGCGGGCGCTCAACTCGCCCGCGGCAATGCGGCGCGCGAAGGTGATGACTCGATCAAGCCGCGCGGTGATGCGGCCGGCAATCCAGACGGCCAGGACGAGCGCTACGGCCAGCGCAATCAAACCGGACCAGAGAGCCTCATTACCGAGCAAGAAGCCGGTCCTGGCGGCAGGATCTCCCAATACTCTCCGCGCAATAAAGGGAATGACGACAAACTCCATCGCCGCTGCCTGGAAGACCAGCAGCAGGAGAAAGAGGCCCAGCAGCTTCATGAATAACTTTGATTTCACGGCGCCCTACTCGCTTTTGGGAAGCTCGAAGCGGTAACCGGCCCCGCGCACCGTCTTCAGGTGGAGCGGGTTTTCCGGATCGGCCTCGATTTTCTCCCGGATGCGGCTTACATAAACATCGACCGATCGCGGCGTGACGAAGCGCGCATCGCCCCAGACGGCATCCAGCAAATGATCGCGGCTGAAGACCCTGCCGGGATGACGCGCCAGGTAATCCAGCAGGCGGAACTCGGTGGCCGTGGTGGGAATTACTTCGCCGCGCACCGTCAACTGCATGGCGTTGGCGTCGATGACAACCTCTTCAAAGCGAATAACCGAAATCGAGTCGGGCCGTTCAAAGCGGCGCAGCACAGCCCGAACGCGCGCCACCAGCTCGCGCGTGGCAAAGGGCTTGGTGATGTAGTCGTCAGCACCCATTTCCAAGCCCAGCACGCGGTCGTTTTCGCCGGCGCGCGCGGTCAGAAAAATAATGGGCACGGAGGAAAGCCCAGGGTGGCTGCGCAAACGCCGGCACACATCCAGGCCATCTCCGCCGGGTACCATGATGTCCAGAAGAAACAGCGCGGGCGGCTGGCGCTCGGCGTCCGGAATCAGGCGGGTAGGAGTGCTGTACAGGCGCGCCGCAAACCCTGCTGCTTCCAGGTGATGTTGCACCAGCCGCGCGATGTCGGTGTCGTCTTCCAGTACATAAATAATCTGGCTCAACCGGTCTGCCCTCGCCCGGCGGCCGTTGAACTTCAGATGCGGAGGCCGCACGGAACTATGAACAGACTACTGCAACAGGGCAAAGAGATTGCAAACTTTGTGTAAATATTAGCGGGAATCTGGAGGTCGAAGCAGTTGCTTAACCTGAATGGAATCTTGAATGTGCTGTATGAAAGCCGGCCGGAGATCGCTCCCCGGCCGGCGGTGATTGTTACTGGATTGTAAACACGCTCAGGCGGTAGTGTTGCCCCCGGCGGCGGCTTCCAGCTCGGCGATGTACTCCACCACCGCCTCACTCCAGCCATCGATGTGCGTCCATGCGCCATAGCCCACGCCGTTGCGGTTGCTGGCCACGTTGATCACATAGCCCTTGCCGCGCGGCGCGGGAACCTGGTCGTGCGACTGCTCGTCAGTGATAACGATCAGCCGGTCCCAGCTCTCGCGGACCTCGGCCTCGATGTGCTTGAGCGCCGCGCCCAGGTTCGTACAGGAGTGCAGCTGGCTGCGGTCGAGAGCATCGCGCAGCGCCATTCCACGTCGCGACGGCACCCGTACAGCCTTCTCGGAGAAGGTGTAGATCGTCACCTTTTCCGCGATCTCGCGCAACAGGATCGCCAACCCATAGGCTGCATCCGTCCGGCGCATCTCCGAACGGCTGGAGATGGCTGCCTCCATCGAACCGGAGACGTCCACCAGCAGCACCGTGTGGCCGGCGAGCTTCCCTGCCCGGCCTTCGAGAGCGCGGAACATCGCGGCCTCCAATGCTGCCTCCCACTGTGGAGCGTTGCGCGCTGCGGCCAGAAAACGAAAGGGCAGAACCCGGTCCGTCTTCAACTCCGCCAGCGCCGAGAGCACTAACTCCTCGCTCACACCCGCCGCGCACAGGTTGCGAAGGTTGCGCAACAGTGCCAGTGCTCCCAGCTTGCGCTCGGCGAGCAAACGCTCCCACACGGCACGCTTGTCGGCTCCCTCGCCGCGTCCGGCCTCCGAGAGCGCAACTTCCCAGGTGTCGGGCGTGGCCAGCTCGTTCTCCGCCAGCCGCTTCCACAGAGCAGCTTGCGCCTCGTCCACGGGCCGCGCGTGGGAGAGAAACAGCACGTCCCGCAAGCGAACCGCTCCCGCGCGGTCGTACTTGGCCAGCGCGTACTCGTCGAACTTGCCGAAGGCCGCGGCCAGCCCCTTCTTCACCTGCGCGGAGAGCGGCTGACGCCCGCTGGCCCAGTAGATGGCGACAAACTCGCACAGTTCGTCGGCGCGCTGGATGACGCGCTCCAGCGTCTCGGCCACCAGCGCGCGATGCGTCGAGTGCCGCGCCATCTCGCGCACCAGAAGCAGCGGCGCGTGGCGCAGCTTCATCCGTTCGCGCGCTTCCACAGCCAGCGCGGCCACCCGTTCCGCATTGACCTGCGGGACAAGTTCCTGGATGCGGCCCGCAATCTGCACGCCGTCCTCGTAGAACTCCCCCTCCCACAACATGCAGGAGAGAACAGCGCGCCTGAGCGCCTGCTCCGGCGTAATGACCCTGGCCTGCGCTCCCTCGTGGGTGCGCGGCCGCGGCTTCTGCTTGAAAACATTCAGGCGCATGGTGACGCCTCCTTTCAAAAACTGCCAGGGAAAAGTCGGACGCGGGTAACTACCAAGATAATTCTTGGCGGCAGGGTTCGAACCTGCTCCACCGCATATAGCGGCGCTCTACCAGATGAAACCGTGCCCTGCGCCACCGGCAGGATGCTCGTTGCTGCTGATTGATGTTAGTTTACGTGTGCGAAAAAGTATGGCCGGGGAACAAACGGTTGCGGTGTTTTCCGACGCTCTGCCACTGAGCTACTGGAGTTTGCGCTCCAGGCGGGATTCGAACCCGCGCGCTTCGGCTTAAGAAGTAACCGCGTCCTACACCACCGGCCAGGGTGGAAGTTTTGGCGCGCCCTGTTCGAGCAGCGCCTGAGAAAAGTTCTGGCCGGGGAACAAGCGGCGACGGAATGTTGCTCTTTGCTCTACCCACTGAGCTACCGGAACTTGCGCTCCGAGCGGGAGTCGAACCCGCGACCGAAGTAACCGTTGCCAAACACCACCGGCCAAGGTGGATTTCAGAAATCTGCGCTTGCCATACAACTGCGCCGGGGAATGGTCGAAAAGAGTTGGAAGAACCACTCCGAAAAGCGGCCCGCCCACAGGATCTCATCAACCCTGCTTTCGTGGCAGGAAGTAACTCTGTTCTTTCGCCACCGGCACAACTTACTAACATCATTGAGTTAGAAACAAGGCTTTCCCGTTATCCGCAATCGACTTATCGCGGCGGCATAGGTCGCTGGCTCTCTAACTCAGCCGAAGTTATCCCAAGGGAACAAACGGAGACAGGATGGTTATCGGTTATCGGTTATCAGTCGATGAACCTGTCTTCTACACCACTCGGGAAATGTCCATGTTCATGCGCTTTGCGTAGGATGAAGGACCGGAGGGTTACCGGAAATAGACGAGCGTCGCCCGGCGGCCGATGCAGCTTGGGTTCAGCCGCTCCAACCTACGCATCGAGTTTTGCGTGTTGTGTTTCATCGGGCGTTCTCCTACGCAGTGATTACTTTGCCATAACCCCGCCCTTAATTGCAAGCGATTTTGGAAAATATTCGAAATTATTTTCCTTAGTAACCAAAGTCAGCCTATATCTTCGACTGGATACCCGTTGCCTATTCCACTACCTGATGGTTTACGCTGAACGAGCGGACTCGGCCTTGACATTGCGCCGCGCTTCGGTAGGAGGCTCTTGTGAACTGGATGATGCTTCTGATTGGGCTGTTGGTAGGCGTGGTCTCCGGCGTAGTGGGAATTGGCGGCGGAATATTATTTGTTCCCGCGCTGGTCTGGCTCGCGGGCATGAGCCAGCACAAGGCTCAGGGCACCTCGCTGGGCGCGTTGCTGGCGCCGGTGGGCATTCTGGCCTTCATGGAGTACTATCGCAAGGGCAACGCGGACCTGAAGGTGGCGCTGCTGCTGGCTGTTGGATTTCTGATCGGCGGATACTTCGGAGCCGTGGGCGCGCAACACATTCCCGACCTATGGCTGCGGCGCGTCTTTGCAGTGACGATGATTGCCGTGGGCGGACGGATGTGGTTCAGCCGCTGATCACCTGCGTGTGTGGCCAGCAATCTACGGCTTATGAAAATTCAAATCGACTGCACAGGCACGAGCATCAGATCGTCCACCAGGCCCACTTCCTTCTGCACAAAAGGCTCTCCGTAGCGCACGCCGGCCAGCAACCCATAGTGGCGGGCCTCGGCAAAGGTGCGCTCGCGAATCTCCTCTTCGGGGACAAAAAGGCCGCCGCCTGCCGCCTGGTTGGCATATTGCGAGCGGTAAGCCATCAGCGCGGCGTGGCGCTGCTCAATAAAGGAAGAAATATCCACCACAAAGCTGGGACGCACGTCCGCGTAGAGGCTGGCGTAGACGATCTTGAATGGGCGATGCGACGTCGTATCTGTCTCCACCTTATTCAGGCCGGAGAGAAAGCACGCCTCGTAGCCCAGCGCGGCGGTTGTCGAGTGGTCCGGATGCCGTGCCTGCCAATAAGGCAGAATGACCACGCGGGGACGAACGAGCCGCAGTACGCGCACAATCTTGAGCCTGTTTTCCAGGGTGTTTTCAACCGCGCCGTCGGGCAGGTCAAGCGCCTGCCGCCAGCCAACGCCCAGCAGATGTGCGGCTTCTTCTGCTTCGCGCGCGCGCTCTTCGGCGTTGCCGCGGGTTCCAGCCTCGCCCTGCGTCAGGTCCAGAATGGCGGTGCGCAAGCCGCGCGACGCCATGCGCAGCAAGGTTCCCCCGCAGGTCTGTTCTACGTCATCCCTGTGAGCGGCGATGGCCAGTACATCAGCGGCAGGAGAATCAGGAAGGAAATCGACGCTCATGGGCACTCGCTTCCGATGAGTGGGGACGGTCGAAGTTCGTTGTTTTCCCACCCTTTCGCCCAAAAGCGTGGCGAAAGGATGGGAAACGGAGAATTTGTGTCAGGGCGGCTTTCTAACTGTCCCCTGACCATTGTCCACTGACCACTGAACTTAGTAGACCGTGTTGTTGGTGTCGCTGTCCGCATCCATGTAGGCCACGTCATAGGCCGTGCCGGTCACCGTTACGAACTGGTTGTCGATAGCCGTGCCGTCCACCGTCGAATAAATGTAAACCTGCCCGCCCTCCGCCGTGTAGATCTTATGCAGGCCGGTCACGGCGGCAATGCCGGTAGCGTCATTGTTATAGGGCTCCAGCATGGTCACCTTGTTGCTGGAGGTGTTGAACATGGTCAGGCAGCCGTTGGGCAAGCCATGGTTGGCGCGCTCGCCGTTGTTGCACTGGGTCATGCCGATCCACAATGTGTTGTCGTCCGCCAGCACCATGCGGCTCACGGCGCCCGGCGCGCCGTCGCTGATGGAAACCGGGTTGGGAACTGTGCCCGTGGAGGGCGCCACCGTGTTGGTCTGCAGATTCACCACCGTCAGATAGCCACCCCAACAAAGGCTGCTGCTGCCCCCACAGAAGTCGGCCATCTGTTTCTGGCCCACAACATACAGCGTGGAACTGTTGACCAGCGCGTTGCTGGCGCCGCCGGAGACAGGAATGTTGGTGATAGGAATGGTGTGTGTGTTTGAGCAGGGGCTGGAGTTGCAAGGCAGCAGGCCGGACTGCTCGCCGATAAGGTAGATCATCGGAGCCACAGGCAGCAAGGAAACCGAGGATGCGGTGCCGCCGCACTCCGGACCGCAGTTCAGCACGTACGCTGTGCCGCCATCGGCGGAGAAGACTGCCTTCGCCGGCCGGTCAAAGACCAGCGGGGCGCCGTAGGAGTTGCCGGTTGCGTCGGTATTGTCAGGGCTTTGCGCTTGAAACAGGCACCAGCCCGGCGCGGAAAAGGGCTCGCAATCAACAGCGGCCTTGGGCCAGTTGCTGGGTCCGCCGGCGTAGGCGGTGCTCTGCGCTGCGGTCAGTTTGCGCGGATAGTAGACATAATTCGAGTCCTGCGCGAAGGCCAGCGCCACGGATCCGCCGGGGTTCACGCTCACCCGGTACACGCCGGGGAGGTTCAGCGCGTAGGTTCCAGCGCTGGTCGCTGACTTGTCGACCACGGTCAGCACGTGCAACGACTGGCTGGCCGCGAAGACGTAGGCCTGGTTTCGTGTGGTGAAGATGCTGGAAGACTTGCCGTTGAGGCCGCTCACGGCGCCAGTCGACTTCTCCTGGGCATAATTGATCAGGGTGAAGCTGCCATCGCCGGAGGCATAGACCGCGGCCCCCAGTTCCTCGGGCATGTTCTGGATAGTAACGGGAAGATTGCCCGAATAACCCGAGATACTATACGCTGGACCCGTATTGGCGCTGTTGTACTTGAAGCGGATGTCGTAATAGGCATCCACAAACTGCAGGGCGCCGGTGGATAAAGCGCTGGGATTCTGGATCGCGATCAGAACGCGATTGGCCAACCCGCTGGGCGGCAGCGTCCGCCCCGCAAAATAGGTGGTGGAACCACAACCCGCCAGCGCGGCTGCAACCAACAGGGCCGCGGCGGTGCTCATGCAAAGACTTCTCTTGTTCAAAATCCCTTACCTCGACGTAAGACGCTATAAGTGCGTACAGCTTGTCCGCGGCCAGAGCCGCGGCGTGAACCATTTGACAGCAATTGCTGGTCCGGCAGGCGGATCAAATCATCCGGCCTTGTATCGGCACAGCCCCAGCTGATGACTACCGAAGTATAACAAAGCAGCCCTGCCTGCCGGCGGATTGAATTCCCCTGCTGCCATGGTTGAGACGCGCCACGGGAGGCTCCGGTAAGCCGCTGGATCGAAATTGCTTTGGCGTAACAGGCCGGCGTAGCTTAACATGGCAACAAGAATGACGCAATTTGCCGACATCTTCGCCAACCGCCCTATCCTCGCCGATGGAGCCATGGGCACTGTTCTCTACGCCCGCGGCGTCTTCATCAACCGCTGCTACGACGAGCTAAACCTCACCGACCCCGGCCTGATCCTGTCGATTCACGAGGAGTACCTGCAGGCCGGCGCCGAGCTTATCGAGACCAACACCTTTGGCGCCAATCGTTTCCGGCTGGCTCGCCACGGTTTGGCCGGCAATGTGGCCCAGATCAATGCCGCTGGGGTTAAGCTGGCCCGCCAGGCCGTCGATCACCTCCGGGAAAAGCAGGCCGGGGAGGCGTGGGTTGCAGGCTCCGTGGGCCCGCTGGGGGTGCGCCTCGAGCCATTGGGTAAGACCGGCCTGGACGAAGCCCGAGCGGCTTTTATCGAGCAGATCAGCGCCCTGGCGGAAGCTGGCGTGGATATGCTCAGCATCGAGACCATGCCCGCGCTGAACGAGGCTCGCGAGGCGCTTGCAGCCGCGCGCGAAGTCGCCCCTGACCTGCCTGTGCTGGTGATGGTGACCGTCGACGACGAGAGCAACTGCCTCGACGGCTCCTCGCCCGCTCAGGCTGCGGCGCTCCTTACTGAATGGGGCGCCGATGCCATTGGCGTCAACTGCTCCACCGGCCCGGCAACCGTGCTCACCGCGATCGAGGCCATGCGCGCCGCCACCGCACTGCCCCTGGCCGCCATGCCCAACGCCGGCCTGCCACGCGCCGTCGAGGGACGCAACATCTACCTCTGCTCGCCCGAGTATATGGCCGAATTTACCCGCAACGCCATCACCGCCGGAGTGCAGATCGTCGGCGGCTGTTGCGGCACCACGCCCAACCACATACGCGCCATGCGCTCGGCCATGCGCGCCATCGATGCGCAGGCCCGCGTTCAGGTTACCGGCGCGGCTCCTGCCCTGATCACCGAAACCCCGCCCGCTCCCCTGGGCGAGCGCTCCCGCATCGGCTCTCTGATTGCCCAGGGCAGTTTCGTCACACTGGTCGAAATCGTCCCTCCCCGCGGCATCTCCTGCACCCATGAGATCGAGGGGGCGCGCAAGCTGGCGCAACTGGGCGTCCACGCCATCAACGTCCCCGATTCCCCGCGCGCCTCCGCCCGCATGAGCGCCCAGAGCCTGTGCATCCAGATTCAGCAGTACACCGGCATTGAAACGATTCTCCATTACACCTGCCGCGACCGCAATCTGCTCTCTATCCAGTCCGACCTGCTGGGCGCCTCCTCCATCGGCCTGCACAACATCCTCTGCCTCACCGGCGACCCGCCCAAGCTGGGCAACTATCCCGATGCCACCGCTGTCTTTGACGTGGACTCCATCGGCCTGGTCAACATCGTGCGCCGCCTGAATCATGGCCTGGACATCGGCTCCAACTCCATCGGCGCCAGCACCAACTTCACCATCGGCGTGGCCGCCAACCCCGGCATGCCCGACATCGAGCAGGAACTGCGCCGCTTCGCCTTCAAAGTCGAGGCCGGCGCCGAGTACGCCATCACCCAGCCGGTCTTCGACCTGCGCCTGCTGGAAAGCTTCCTCAAGCGCATCGAGGGCCACCGCATTCCCGTCATCGCCGGCATATGGCCCCTCACCAGCCTGCGCAACGCCGAGTTCATGAAGAACGATCTGCGCGTCTCCATGCCCGAGGAGATCATGCTGCGCATGGCCCAGGCCGATACGCCCGACGCCGCCCGGCGCGAAGGTATCCTCATCGCCCAGGAGATGCTTGCGGCCGTCCGCCCCTTCGTTCAGGGCGTGCAGGTCAGCGCTCCCTTCGGCCGCTACATCGCCGCCGCCGAGGTCATCGCCTCTGTGCTGCCCAAGCCTGTTCCGGAGTAATCGCCATGCCCTCGTTTGAAGACTCGCTCAAGA
>PMGP01000321.1:9497-9637 GCA_003156235.1 Acidobacteriaceae bacterium | reverse complement strand
TCAGAACTTCTCCGGGAAGAGCAGGGTGATGGTCAGGTAACCAAACAACACGACGGACAGAACTAAGGCAACGACGGTGATGATGTCGATTTGCATGGGTTACCTCAGCTTCTGGCATGCCTTGACGTAGAGAAACGCCA
>PMGP01000321.1:0-9401 GCA_003156235.1 Acidobacteriaceae bacterium | reverse complement strand
TTGCGGAATGGGTGGGAGGGAACGTTACATTTCTTTGGGGCCGGATCAGTATTACAGCCTTTTACGCAGGGAATGAAACACGGCATGTCCAATGAGCGCGGCAATCATGGCGATGGCGAAATTTGTGACCGTAAAAATATCGCGGAGGGCAAAGGCCAGAGTTTTCCCATGTTCGTTGGACCGAGTGAACTCTCCCATCAGGAGGTTTGAATAAAAGAGGAATACGATAAACGCGACCTCGGTCAGGGCGCGCCTGATCCGGGCAATGAGCCGGCGATCTTTTGGGGCCGTACGGTACATGGATGGATAATACCACCAGCCGGATAAAGGAGAAATCCACTATCCCATCTCATGAACACTATCCCATCTCATGAAATCGCACGCTTGCATTCAGGGCAGGGCAGCGCTTACTCCTCGTTGCCGCTCCAGCCCTCGGGGATAAAGCGGTAACCCACCCAAGGCTCGGTCTGGATGTATTGCTTGCCGGTTTCCGCTTCGAGTTTCTTGCGCAACTGGCCGATGAAGACGCGCAGATACTCCGGCTGATGGGCCGACTGCGATCCCCACACGGAGGTCAGCAGCACACGGTGAGTCATCACCTTGCCGGCGTGGTTGGCCAGGTGCAGCAGCAGCTCAAACTCCTTGGGCGTCAGGTGAACGGGCTTGCCCAGGACGGTGATCGTGTGTGCCTCCGCGTCCACCACGAAGTCTCCGGCCTGCAATGCAGAAGTCGCCCGCTCCGGGGCGCGGCGCAGATGGGCGCGAACGCGGGCCAGCAGCTCCTGAATGCTGAAGGGCTTGGTCACATAGTCATCGGCGCCAGCATCCAGAGCCTCGACCTTGGAGCGTTCGTGGTCTCGGACCGACAGCACAACAATGGGAATTGCCGATTGAGCGCGGATGGCGCGGCAGACCTCGACGCCGCTCAGGCCGGGCATCATCAGGTCGGTCACCACCAAGTCCGGCAGCCAATCGCGAAACAGCAGCAGGCCCTCCTCCGGATCGTTGGCGGTGCGCACGTCAAAGCGCTGCGCGGTGAGCGCGGCGCGCAGCACACGGGTAATCTGCGGTTCATCGTCGATGACCAGAATTCTGTCCGGCATTGCGCGGCCCCAAAAGAAGATTACATCATCCAGGCAGACAGGTATGATTCATTTGGTGGAATTATGAAGTTACCCTCCTATGCGCGTGATATAACTCACTGGCTCGCGGCCACGCTGTTTGCAGTGGCGATTACCAGTCTACTGGTCTGGCTGGGCGTCAACTCGACGACCGCGGGGATGGTTTTTCTGGTGCTGGTGGTGTGTTTTGCCGCCCAGACGGGAATCCGGCTCGCGCTATATGTCGCGCTGCTCAGCGCGGTTGCTTTCGACTACTACTTTTTGCCGCCGTTTTACTCGTTGCGGATTGTGGGCATTGAGGCGTGGGTGGCCATGATCTCGTTTCTGCTCAGTTGCGCGTTGGTGGGCCGGTTGGCAGAGAGGGCGCGCGGCCAGGCACGCCAGGCCGAGCAGCGCCGCGAGGACGTGGAGCGGCTGTATGAACTTTCGCAGGAGATGATGCTGCAGGAGGACGCAGCCGGGCTGATCCACGACCTGCCCCATCTGATCGGGCGAATCTTCGAGCTGGATGGGGTGGTGCTCTACGTCCGCGACCTGGATGAGTTCTACACCTCGACCTCCGAGTTGCCGATGAGCATCTTGGCCAGTCTGAGGGCCATGACCCTGGGCCAGAATCCGACGCAGGTCATACCGGGAGCCTTCACGGCGAGGACGTTGATGATGGGGCTGCGGCCGGTGGGCGCGCTGGGCCTTCGTCCGGACACGCTTTCCCGGGAGGTGGCTACGGCGATCAGCGCGCAGGTGGCCATCGCGCTCACCCGCGCCACGGCGATTGAGACTTCTGCCCGCCTGGAGGCGGCTCACGAGGCGGATCGGCTGCGCTCCGCGCTGATCGATTCGCTGACTCACGAGTTGCGAACGCCCCTGACCGCCATTCGGGCCGCCGCTACTACGCTGATTGAGGGTGAGGGGCTGGACGAGGCTGGACGGCTGGAACTGGCGGCCATTATCGACGAAGAGAGCTCGCGGCTGGACAGGCTGATTGGCGAGGCAGTCGAGATGGCCGAGATCGACGCTAATGTGGTACAAGTTCACCTCGCGCCGCAACATCCGCGCGCTATGCTCGATCAAGCCATTGAAGAGTCGCGAAACGCTCTGGCCGCGCATCGGGTAGTCGTTGCAGTCGAAGGAGCGGCTGGTCAGAACCAACAGAACAATCCAGCCTGGTTCGATCCGCATCTGCTGGGCCGCGTGTTGCGACACCTGCTGGAGAACGCGGCCCGGTACACACCGGCGGGCGGCCGCATCCTGCTGGGCAGCCGGTGCTCGGGCGACCGGTTGGAGTTTCGCGTGGAGGACGATGGCGAGGGCATTGACGCCGCCGATCTGCCCTTCATCTTCGATAAGTTCTACCGGGGCAAGAACGGCGCCGGCAAAGGGAAGGGAACCGGGATGGGGTTGGCGATTACCCGCGCCATTTTGGCTGCGCACGGCGGCGGGATCGAGGCCGAGAGCGCTCCCGGACACGGAGCTTGCTTCCGCTTCTGGGTACCGCTGGTGGAAAAAGAGCCGGAGAGCAAAGGGTGAGGGGCAGATTCATCATCTACTTGGTTGATTGCTCCGCTTACTTCGGCTCCTCGCTCCAGTCGCAAATGATTTCTCGGCGCTTGTCGGAGCTTTCCGCGGCCCACTCCAGCAGGCGCGCCACGCGCCATGCGGCCACGACCGGAACTGGAGCAGACGGCTTGCCCAGCAGGGCGTCGCGGACGCCCGCATAATAGAGCCGGTAGTCACCGGGGATGGGCTCGATGGACCGGGTGACGGTGTTGCCGTTCACATCCACGATCAAATTTCCCCATTCGGCGGCTGGCTCCTTGCCCCACTCCGGATCGTCGATGCGGGTGACTTTGTTCAGCGCGGCCTCCTGCGGGTCGAGGCCGGATTTCCAGTAGTTGCCTTTGGCGCCGCGCAGGTGGAAGCGCGGGCGCGAAGGCGTACTCAGGCAGTTGGCGCCCAGGACAACCAGGAAGCCCGGATAGCGCAGGCGGAGGGTGATGGCGTCGCAGGCGCGAGCCCATTCGCGCTCGCATGAAATCTCGGCGGAGACCGCTTCCGGCTTGCCGAAGAGCACCAGCGCCTGGTCGGCCAGATGCGTTCCCAGGTCGAGCAAAACGCCTCCCGAGGAAGGCGCTTCCTTCCAGAGGCGTTCGGTGGGAGGATCAGGCCGCCAGCGATCAAAACGAGATTCGAAGTAGATCAGACGGCCCAGCGAACCCTCATGCAGTAGTTTCTGAATCGTCTGGAAGTCGCTGTCCCAGCGACGGTTATGAAACGGTGCGAAGAAGGTGTTATGAGCTGTGGCAAGCTCCATGAGCTGGGCAATTTCAGTGGACGTAGTGCAGACAGGCTTGTCCACGATGACGTTTTTGCCGGCGCGGAGAATCTGGCTGGCAACCTCGAAGTGACTTTGGCTGGGCGTGGCAACCACGAAGAGACCGAGTGAGTCGTCGGCCAGCATGGCGTCAAGAGAGCGGTAGGTGATGATGCCGGGATAGCGCTCAGCGGCCTTGTCCGAAGTGCGCTCCATGACGGCGGCCAGCTCCAGTCCTTCGACCGAGGAGATCAGCGGAGCGTGAAAAACCCGCCCTACCATTCCAAACCCAACCAAACCGACTCGAATCATTTGTTCCTCCGCTAACCCTGCAAGCCCTCAAGTTTATACCGTGTCTCTGCCAGGCGGTAGAGGCGTCGCCAGACCAGGCGGTTCATGGTGACAACGATGGAGGCCATCAGGATGGTAGCCAACAAAAGAATAGAAATGTTTCCGCTATCGCTGGCCGCGCTGATCTGCGCTCCCAGGCCCACAGTTTGCAGAGTTTGATCGCCGATGTGGAAGTATTCGGAGACGATGGATGCGTTCCACGCTCCGCCCGAGGCGGTAATCATGCCGGTGACGAGATAGGGAAAGATGCCGGGCAGGATCAGCCGGGTCCAGCGCTGCCAGCGAGTAAAGCGATAGATGTCGGCGGCCTCCTTGAGGTCGGAGGGAATAGCCATGGCGCCGGCAATGACGTTGAAGAGGATGTACCANNCCCGAGCATCAGGACAGGAAAGAGCGCGGTGGCCGGGACCGAGGCAACAACCTGGGTGATGGGTTGGAGAAACCGGGCCAATCGCGGATTAGATCCGATGGCGACGCCGACTGGAATGGTCCACAGGGCAGCGAGGATGATGGCTGTGTTGACACGGAGGTAGGTGGCTCCGGCGCACAGCAGGAGCAGACGAATCTCTGCCCAGGTGGTACCGCGAAGCAACTGGTAAGCCTCGAAAAGACCCCATAAGACGGCCAGAGCCGCAAAGACAGCCAGCAGCCGCGGGAACAGTTTTCCGCCCTTGCCGGGTGTGTCGTCCATGGGCTGCACAGTGCGGCATTCGCGGGTTTGCGAGAGCCTATGGTAGATGCGCTCTTCCACGCCGCCCCAGATGCGCGCGGGCAGTCGGGTGAGCGCGCTGGTCTGCTGCAACAGCGAGAGAATGGGCGAAGTGACGCGGGTGGCGGATTCGGTCTGCTCGAATTTGAATTTGTCGCTCCAGGCAATGAGCGGCCGCCAGATCAACTGGTCGGTGGCGACAATGATGAGCACCAGAACCGTAAGGCCCCAGAACAGGGCATGTGTATCGACTGGGCTGGCCGAGGCTGCGGTTTGCAGATAGCTGCCCAGGCCGGGCAGGCGGAAGTTGGTTCCCCGGAAGGCGAACATCTCGCAGACGATGAGAAAGAACCAGCCGCCAGCAACCGAAACGATGGAGTTCCAGATGAGGCCGATGGCGGAGAAAGGCAGCTCAAGCTGCCAGAAGCGCTGCCAGGCGGAGTAGCGGTAGATGCGGGAGGCTTCAATCATCTCGCTCGGGATGCTTTTCAGCGAGGAGTAGAAGCTGAAGGCCATGTTCCAGACCTGGCCGGTGAAGATGAGCAGGATGGAACCCATCTCGATGCCCAGTTGGTGGCCGGGAATCAGGGCCATCATGGCCAGCATCACGCCGGGCAGAAAGCTGAGCACAGGGATGGATTGGAGAATGTCGAGGACGGCGATCATCCAGGCTTCAACGCGCGGATTGTAGGCGGCGATGTATCCGTAGGAGACGGCGAAGATAAGGCTGAACAGGTAGGCGACGGCAATGCGCGTGACGGAGTAAAAGGCGTAGAGCGGCAGCGCGCGGACCGAGTGGGAAATGACGACTGCCGGTACGGGCCGCGCCATCCAGTAAGTTCCCAGCTTGATCATGCCCAGGAAAAAGGCGAGGCCGCAGAGAACTACGGCCGCATCGATAATAAACGGCCAGGTCTGGGCTGGGACCCGCGTTTGCGCCAGTGGATGCGGGGGCTTCACTCGGCGTCCTCGCTGGCGGCGATCTCTTCGTCCTGCGCGTCGGGCAGCACAAAGCGGCGGTGACCGGCGTCGTAGTCAAACAGTTCCGCGTAGCGGCCCCAGGTGACGGCGGTTTCGATTTGATGCTGGCACTCCTCCTCGCTGAACTGCTCGTCGAGCATGTCGAGGAAGAAGTCCTCTGGGACGGTATGATCTTTCTTGGCTTCGAGAGCGCGGCGAATCTGGCGCAGCAGCAGGACGTGAGCCACGGCGGCGTCGCGGAAGAGTTCCTTCTGGCGGAGAATCTCGGAGTTGGCAAACTCCGTGCCGCTGGGGGTGATGGCCGCGTCGCCCTCTTCGACCGTGAGGAAGCCGAGAAGTTGAGCGGCATCGACAATGGGCAGCAGGTCGTCGATCTCGAAGCTCAGGTCATCGGCCAGGCGATAGATGTCGTCGCGGCCGCCCTTGTCGATCAGCAATTCCAGCAAGCCGGCTATGCCGCCGGGGCGGGCGTGGGGCAGCGCCTCATAGTGCATCTGGCGCTGATCGCGCGGCTTGGGCTCGGCTTGCTGATCGGGCGCCTCGGCGGGAGTCACGTCGGGCTTGGTGAGCACTTTGTAGATGTAGTCGACCAGTTCAATAAATGTCGCGGACGCGCGGTCGCGGGGCTGAGTAAGCAGCACCTTGAAATCAGTCCGGATGTGGCCGGGATTCTTCCCAAACACGATGATGCGGTCAGCCAGCAGCACCGCTTCTTCGATGTTGTGCGTGACCAGAAAAACTGCCTTGGTGGGCATGGTCTTATTAGCCCACAGCTCCAGCAACTCACTGCGCAGGTTCTCGGCGGTCAGCACGTCCAGGGCGCTGAAAGGCTCGTCCATGAAGAGAACTTCCGGCTCGACGACGAGGGCGCGAGCAAAGCCGACACGCTGCTTCATTCCGCCGGACAACTCCTTTGGGTAGGCGGCTTCAAAGCCGTCCAGGCCGACAGTGTCCAACATTTTCATGCTGCGGTCGCGGCGTACGTCGGCTGAAACTCCGCGCGCCTGGAGCGGGGCTTCAACATTTTCCAGCACCGTGAGCCAGGGAAAAAGGGCAAAGCTCTGAAAGACAATCGAGACGTTGATCTCCGCGCCGGCGATGGGCTTCTCGTGCCAGTAGACCTGGCCGGCTGTGGGCATGGAGAGGCCGGTTAATATGCGCAGCATGGTGGACTTGCCGGAGCCGGAGGGACCGAGCAGGGCAACGATCTCTCCGGGGATGATGGAGAGATCGGTGGCGGAGATGACCTGAATGCGGTTCTGGCTGGGCTGCGCATAGTACTTCTCGATCTTCTCGGCGCGAATGATGGCTTCGACGGCCGGGGCTGGGACAGAAGCCGGAGCCGTGGTCTGGCCTACGCTGGGGATGCCCGCTTCCTGCATGGATGGTTCTCCGGTTGGGATCCACTGGCCAGGAGCCGCAGCCGGTGGTTGTTTCCAGTGTAAGACAAGTCAGTTGCAAACTCGTGAATCGGCCTCGTAGATTCTCGCTTGTTTTGTTTGACGCTCTAACCGCCGAAGAAAAATTTGCTTAAAGCTCCCGCCTTCCCTCCAGCGCCCGCGCCATCGTCACCTCGTCGGCGTATTCGATGTCACTGCCTGCAGGGACGCCAGTTGCGATGCGGGTAATACGCACCGGAAAAACGCGCAACGCGCCGGCCAGCCAATGCGCAGTGGCTTCGCCTTCGAGAGTAGGGCTGGTGGCCAGGATAACCTCGTCTACTTCGCCCTGCTCGACGCGCGCAATCAGGGTGCCTGTGCGCAACTGGTCCGGTCCCACTCCGTGCAGGGGCGAGAGCGTACCGTGCAGCACATGGTAAACGCCCTGGTAGCCGCCATGGGAGCTGCGCGTTCGCTCCACGGCTGCAATGTTGGTGGGCTCCTCGACGACGCAGACCAGGCGATGGTTGCGCGTAGGGTTGGCGCAGTAAGCGCAGGGATCGACATCGGTGACGTTGTTGCAGACCGAGCACAGGCGCAGATTTGCCTTGAGGCCGCGCACCGCCTCGGCCAGCGCCGCGGCATCCTCGTCGCTGGAGCGCAGAATGTGGAAGGCAAACCGTTGCGCGCTCTTGGCGCCCACCCCCGGCAGCTTCTTCAACTCTTCGATCAGTCGGGCCATTGGCTCGGCATAACGTGACACGTGCGCGCCTCCTAAAAAACAGTGGACAGTGTACAGTGAACAGTGGTCAGTGCTTTCCGAAAGTGTCCTAGATGCGCCAAAGACTCAACCCAGTCCCGGCAGTTTGAGCCCGCCCAACATTCCCTGCACACTGGATTTCATGGCCTCTTCGGCCTTGCGTCCGGCTTCGTTGACAGCAGCCACCACCAGGTCTTCGAGCATCTCCACGTCCGGCTTGTCGCCGCCCAGGCCAATCACAGCCGCCGGTTCGATGCGAATCTTGAGGAGCTGCTTCTTGCCGTTCATGGTCGCGGTCACGGCGCCGCCTCCGCTGGTTCCCTCGACCACCGTCTGGGCAAGTTTTTGCTGAACCTCCTCCTGCATCTGGTTGGCCTGTGAGAGCATCTCGGAGATTTTGAGCGGGTTGAGCATGACCTGTACTCCTCATCTGGAGCGAGCAATTATTTTTGCCTTAAATCAACAACGCTGCGCACCTCGGCCTTGAAGATTTCCCGCGCCCGCTGGACTAACGGATTGGCTAGCGCGGCTTCTTGAATGCTTCCGGCGAGTGGCGCGGGCATCGGTGCGGAAGTCGGCGCAGTTCCTTCGCCGGGAACCACCAGCAAGCGCGTCGGCGCACCCAGCCTTTGCAACTCCTGGCGAATAATCTTCTCCGCAGCGGCGTTGATCGTCAGGGCCAGCATCTTCTTGCCCATGCCGGCTACCTCGATGCGCAGGCTGGCGCCATCGATGGTCCATTTACCCGTGCCGAGAAGTTGCGACGCCGAAACGTGACCGCCCTCGACGAGTGCGCTGACGACGGCGTGGCGAATTTGCTCGATGGTGGGAGCCGAAACAACAGCCTGCGGAGCTACCGCCAGCGCGCCTTCGGTAATCGTTGTGGCGTACACGGTGGCCGTCGCGGTCGCGGCAGGGAAGGGCGAACTCGCGGTAACAGGAGAGACTAGTGAAGAGTCCGCGGAATCGCCGGAGATTCCCGATGAAAAGGATGAAAAACGTCCCTCCGGGGCTAAAGCCCGCTTCGAATCTGCATGCGTAGTGCGGGGGTTGAAACCCCCGCCTCCCTCCGACGGACCAAAAGGCGAATGCGCCGGAGCAGCAGTCGAAGCCGCCGGACGCGCGGGGCTTGCGGTTGGCCGTGGTGTTGATGCTGAGGCCGGATTCGCGGGGCGCGCAGCACTCACACCGCTCAACAGCTCCTCAATCGGCAGCAGCCGCTGGGCATGAATCAGCTTGAGCAGGCCCAGTTCCAGGTGGAAGCGCTGCTCCTGGCGGTAGTTCAGGTCGTCGAAGGTGCGCAGAACGATTTGCAGGTTACGGGTCAGCTCTTCCTCGGTGAAGAGAAGCGCTGTACGGACGGCGCGGGCGCGCTCATCGCCGGAGATTTGCAGCAATTCGGTCTGCTCGCCGCCCAGCTTGGCCATCAAACTATTTCTCAGGTAACGGACCATCTGCCGCGCCAGTGACGAGGGATTGTGGCCGGCGTTGACCAGCAGATTCAACTGCTCCATCAACTCGGCGCTCTGTCCGGCGGCGACGGCTTCCAGCAGGCGCTCGAAGACGGCATTGGGGACTGAACCCATGAGCTCGCGAATCTGCACGGACGAAAGCACCGGACGGCCGTTCTCCACCGGCGCGGAGGCGATGGCCTGGTCCATGATNNCGTCGCCGGCCTCGGCCAGCAGGGCCAGCGCGGCATCCTCGGCTTCGACCTGCTCCTCACCGGCGATCATCTTCAACTGTGCCAGAATGTCGTCGAATTTGACGGCGTGAAAGCTGAAGTGCT
>PMGP01000377.1 GCA_003156235.1 Acidobacteriaceae bacterium | reverse complement strand
GGCGAGCGGTCGAACATCTGCCAGAACCACAGCAGCGGCTTGCGCTCGGCAAACCGCTCCGGGTCGACGTCGCCAAAGTGCTCCGCCTCCAGGGTTACGTTCGCAGAGTCCAGCGAGAGCGCCAGCACGTTGCCGGGCAGTTCGCTGGTCAGCGTCAGGTTCAGTTTGCCGCCGTGCGGACGTCCCAGGTAGAGCTGGGTCAGTTGGTCGCGCACAATCTCCGCGCGCAGCTCCGGGGCATGGTGGCGGGTGAACTCCTCATCAAGAAACTGAATCCAGCGCCGGTAGATCTCTTCGGCCTCGGGCGCGGGATGCGGGGCGTTGCTCTGAGTGTGTTCCATACGAATTGGAAGATACACCACCAGGCCGGGGTGCGGCGAATAGGGGTGTTTTCCGGTTTACAACTCAGCTTCCGAGCTGGTCTCCGAATCGCAAGCGGTTCCTTTTGCTCAGACGATGAGGATCCAAGCCGTTAGCGTAAACAGCCTGGGGTGCTTGATAAAGGCCCCTCAAGATCAAGGAGAAATTATGACTGGATTCAAGCTTGTTGTGCTAACCGCTGTTGCTGGCTGCTTCCTGATGGTTGCCGCCCCGAAAGCAACGGCTCAGATTGCCGTAGAGATTGGTGCTGCTCCCGACTGCCCCTACGGCTATTATGACGTCGCCCCGTATGACTGCGCGCCCTACGGCTACTACGGACCAGAATGGTTTACAGGCGGTGTCTTCATTGGAAGCGGCCCGTGGTTTCATGGCCACGACAACTTCCAAGGGCATGTGAATAACCGTTTGCATCCCGATCACGGCTATACCGGCGCAAAGCCGCAACGCGGCGAGAAACCCGCTCCGGCCAATCGTCTCGACAAGGTCTCCCACTTCAAAGGAAATGAAGTGCGCGATGGGCGCGGCCACACAGGCAAACGCTAACCCATTTCACCGATTGCGCAAGGTTTTGAGTGCTCCAGGTCCGGGTTCCCGGACCTGGCAGGGTTACCAGGTCAGTTGACGAAAACAGCCCGCTGCGCTCAGCGAGTACACTATTGGTCTTCCTTTGCAGCTCTCGCGCCATCGTCCACGGTACTTTTCGGCCCCAGCAGAATCTGCATGCCCACATAGGCGATCCAGTACGGTTCGCTGTTCTGGCGCGTCACAGCCAGGACGGCAGGCAGAACCTGTCAATCTGGCTCCGCGCCTCTCATTTTCGGTTCTGTGAATAGAGCGCGGTGATATGCTTTTTAGCGAACACGTATGCAACATTTGATTCGCTGTAGCCGTCCTCTGATAACATCAGCTTTTCATACTTTCTGATGCATTTCGAGGACTCTATGCCAGCAACAACACACCATGCCGATACGGCAATCGAAGGCCGGTTCAGCAAGGTTCCGCAAGTCACGCTGGTTTTCTGGTTCATCAAGATTCTGTGCACCACCCTGGGCGAAACCGGCGGCGATGCAGTAACCATGTCGATGAATCTGGGCTATCTTGTCGGCACCGCAATTTTTGCCGCGCTCTTTTTTATCGCCGTTGCCGCGCAGATTACAGCAAAGAAATTCCATCCGTTTTTGTATTGGATCACCATCATCGCCACTACCACGGTTGGAACCACGATGGCTGACTTTGCCGACCGCTCTCTCGGCGTTGGCTACGCGGGCGGCAGCCTGACGTTGCTTGTCCTGTTGATGGCCTCGCTGGGCGTATGGTACTGGTCACAGGGATCGATATCGGTCTCGACCGTCAGCACACCCAAAGTGGAGATGTTTTACTGGGTGACGATCATGTTTTCGCAGACCCTGGGAACCGCGCTCGGCGATTGGACTGCGGACAGCATGGATCTGGGCTATGGCTGGGCAGCGGTGATCTTCGGCTCGCTTCTTGCTATCGTGGCGGCCTGCCACTTCTGGACGAAGATTTCGAAGACCGCTCTGTTTTGGGTGGCGTTTATTTTGACACGGCCGCTGGGCGCCGTGGTCGGCGATTTTCTTGATAAGCCCTTGGCGCAAGGCGGCCTCAATTTGAGCCGCTTTATCGCTTCCGGCTCGCTGGTTGTTCTGGTGATAGCCAGTATTTTACTTTTTCCTCAGAGGGCGGGGAAGCATTCTGCGCGCTGACGAATTTTCATCTTCCGCGAGCGAATTGCTTGCATCACTTGTTTTCTGAAGCCTCATTGGGGCCGAAGAGAATCTGTACGCCCACATACGCCATCCAATCCGGCTCGCTGTTCTGCCGCGTCACCGCGTGAATGCCGCGTCCGCCCATGAAGAGCAACCGCAGATGCCCTTTGCGGTCCAGCGTCTGCCGGCCGCCCACGTCCACCGTCAGCGCGCGCTGCTTGGGCGCTGTGCCCATGCGGCTCACGTCCTGCAGGTCGTAAATCTCGCCATACAGCTCCAGCCGTTCGCAGAATTCGTGTCCCGCAATCAGCCCGCGTCCCCAGCGGTCCGGCACGTTGTGGTTTCCAATCCAGCGCCCCACCTCGCCATTGAAATCGATAGGCCCCCATTTGGCCGTAAACTCCGCCGGCAGGTAGTACTGCGGCCCCGGCTCCACAATCCCGCGCCGCACCGTGCTGGTGGGATTGTTGATGGTGACCTGCGGATATGTTCCCAATGAAAAATTCATATTTTCATCGGACTTGTGCTGGCCTGCCGAGTGGTGCTCAAAGTAGCGCCACTTGACTCCAAAGACCGTCTCGCCCAGGCCGGCCCGCGTGGTGTTGTTCTCGTCGGTGGCGGCGGCCAGATACGGCGAGAACATCAACTGAATCCGGTCGCCCCAGCCATAGTTGATGTCGATATTCGGCAACTGATAGCTGGCGTGGGCCGGATTGTGGTTGCCGATCCAGCCCACGTTGATCTCCCATTGCCGGTTGCCGGGCGTGCCGGGATCGTCGGTAATAAACGGCGGTCCGCCCTGCGCAGGGGCCAGCGTAGCGCCCACGAGCGGAACAAAAAGCAGAAACAGTTGGATGAACCTGCGCATACGAATAACCTAAAATCTTCCTGAAAAGAAGCTGGCCAGCGCCCGATAAATCGTCTTTGCTCAAGGTATCATTCACGCCTGGATTCGTTGCAGATGCTGGGATTGCAGTTTCGTCCTATTCCCTATTCCCTGTTCCCTGTAAGATGTTGTGCATGGAGACAACAACCATTGCCGGCGCAAAGGTTTCCCGCATCGGCCTCGGCACCTGGGCCATTGGCGGACTGGATTGGGGCGCGGTACCCGACGAAGTGGCCGTCGCCACATGCCTCGGCGCCCTGGAGCGCGGCATCAACCTCATCGACACCGCGCCCATCTACGGCCACGGCCACGCGGAGGAGATCGTGGGCAAGGCCATCCGCGCCCACGGCCGCCGCGAGGATTTCTACATCGCCACCAAGGGCGGCCTCGACTGGAATGAGCGCGGCGTCTTCGCCAACTCGATCGCTACCCGTTTGCGTCAGGAGCTGGAAGCCAGTCTGCGCCGTTTGGGCACCGACTACATCGACCTTTACCAAATGCATTGGCCGGACACGCGCACACCCATCGCCGAAACCGCCGCGCTGCTCGCCGAATTTCAGCGTCAGGGCAAGGTGCGCGCCCTGGGAGTGAGCAACTTCAGCGTCGCGCAGATGGAGGAGTTTCGCGCCGAGGCCCCGCTCAGCTCCAATCAGCCGCCCTACAACCTCTTCGAGCGCGGCGTCGAGTGCTGCGCGCACGGCGAAAGTCTCTTGTCGTGGTGCGCGGACAACGACGTGGCCGTCCTCACCTGGAGCACACTCTGCCGCAGCCTGCTCGCCGGCCGGATCACGCGCGGCATGAGCTTCGACGCAGGCGACATTCGCCGCGTCGATCCCAAGTTCCGCGAGCCGCGCATCTCGCAGTACATCACCGCAGTCGAGGAGCTGGCGGAGTTTGCGCACCAGCATTACGACAAATCTGTCCTGGAGTTGGCCGTCCGCTGGGTCCTCGACCGCCCCGGCGTCAGCGTCGCCCTGTGGGGCGCAAAACGACCAGACCAGCTCGACGCCGTCGCCGGCGTAATGGGTTGGAAGCTCGATGCAGCCGCCATGGCCGAAATCGACCGCATCGTGAAGGAATCCGTCACCGACCAGGTTGGGCCGGAGTACCTGGCGCCGAAGGTGCGGGAGAGTTGATGGCCGCTGCCAGTATTCAAGCGGATCGGCCAACCTTCCACTGATTTCTCCACCCATCCCCCTCCCGTCTCTGCGATACTGTTCTGTTATGCCTATCGACGACCTGCAGCAAGCTGCCCAGAAGATTGCCGGATTCCTCGCCACCCTCAACAAGCTCGGTGGTCTGCGCCTCAAGTACCGCATCAGCGCCGGCGGCGAGGGCGCGCACGACGGCGAAAGCCCATCTCCTGCCCTCTGCGTCGAGCTGGCTGGGCCCGACGTGACGCTGGCAACGCAACACAACGGCGAGTTGCTGCTGGCCTTGGAAACCATTTCCGCGCAAATTTTACGTCTCGACCAGCGCGAGGGCGACCTGGTCAGCTTCGACGCCGCCAACTTCAAGGCGCTTCGCGCGGCGGAGTTGCGCTTGACCGCTGAAACAACAGCGGAAAAGGTGATCCGCTCCGGCGTCCCTCACGCCTTTCCGCACATGAACAGCCGCGAGCGCCGCCTGCTGCACATGGCCTTCCGCGGCATCGAAGGCGTGGAGACTGCCAGCAATGGCGAAGGCCAGGAGCGTTTCCTCGCCGTCTATCCGGCGGGCAAAACTGACCTGCCCGTCACCCCGCCGGTCAAGCCGCGCGGAATTGGCGATCGCGGACGAAGCTCTGGGGATCGCGGACGTCCGCGGCGTTCGCGCGATTGAATTTGTGAATCCCAGGCCTAGAATCGAGAGCTTAGACACTTGCATCTAACGACGAGGCTGAAGAAGCATCCCCTCGAAGGTAAGTCATGACCAAGGATTCGATTCTCTGCGGCAGCAAGATCATCGCCTTTGTTCACATCACGGACTGGGCGAGGGCGCGCGCTTTTTATGAAGACGTGTTAGGGCTTCGCCTGGTGGAAGACGAGAAGCCCTTCGCGCTGGTCTTCGACGCCAACGGAACCATGCTGCGAGTAACTCCCGGAGGCGAGCACAAACCTGCGCCTGGCACGGTGTTGGGCTGGGACGTGGAATCCATTGAAGCCACTGTCGAGCGGCTCACCGCCGTGGGCGTTTCATTCCTGCGCTATCCGGGGATGAACGACGGCGACCCACTCGGCATCTGGACCTCGCCCAGCGGCGCGCGCGTCGCCTGGTTCCACGATCCCGACAAGAACGTCCTGAGCCTGACACAGTTCTAAGGGAAAAAGCGGAATCCGGCGAAAAAGAGGCCATTTAGGGGTTAAAACGGCCATTTTTGGCTAAAAAAGGGGCAAAAAACGCGGTTTGCAGTTACTGATTCGTCAACATGCTAGAAATATATGTTATTGATTCTGTTAAAGTTATAGGCAATAAAAGAGTCATAAAAAGATTTCCACAGGGTAGGGGGGGGTGGGGGTACCCGGCTTTTTGGGAGAAGAAAAGGAGAATAAGGCCGGAAAAATGGGACTGCAGAACAGGGAATAGAAAGTAGCCGTCCTCTGGTCCTTGTTCATATTTTGATTGTGCGCCGGAGCGGGGAAATAATCTGCAAATGCCTGCCACCTGCAGTGGGGCAGACTCCTTCGGCTGGAGGTTCGTGGTCTTCCAGATACGAGAATCGAGACCTGGTGCACCCGGCTTGATCAGTCAACATCGTTGCTGAATAGGCTATGCTGGTCCTCGCGCAGAAGGTGGTGTAAATAGAGTTCCGGTGAGGACATAAAGCCATTCATAATTTGGTAGGCTTGGGTCTCGCGGTACGAAATCTCGCGGATCGCTCCATCGTCGAAGCTCAAAATCTGCGCACCAGGATAGGCCAACAGGATCGGCGAATGAGTGGCAATGATGAACTGAATCTCTTCGCTGTTGCGGGCAATATCGTGCAACATTGCGAGCATGGCCAATTGCCGCTGCGGAGAAAGCGCGGCCTCCGGTTCGTCCATCATGTAGAGGCCTGAGGACTCAATGCGGTTTTCGAGGATAGCGAAGAAAGACTCACCGTGCGATTGATTATGAAGACTGGTGCCCCCATATGCCCATGCCACCCCGAGATTATCCACATAGGTTGCCAGATTGAAGAAGCTTTCAGCTCGCAGGTAGAAGCCTTTGCCGGTGCGCTTGCTGAAGGCAAGCCGGAGAGCTTTTCGCAATGGATCGATACTGGAAAGAGTCTCAGTAGAAGCAAACTGCGTGTTACGGTTGCCACCTTCCGGCCCAAATCCGTAGTGTCCGGCAATTGCTTCGAGCAGTGTCGACTTTCCCGAACCATTTTCTCCAACAAAGAAAAGCATCCGAGATCGTACTTCAATCTTGTTGATTGCGCGAACGGCAGGGACAGTAAATGGATATGACTCCCAGTCAACTACTTTACTTTTATCCAGCGCTATGGAGATCAATCTCATCATAGAAATTCATTTTATCGATACAATGGCCGGAAGGCGTAGATCTTTATAAATTATGTCCTTCCGGGGCTAAAGCCCGCGTTGATCTGATTGGCATTATGCGGGGGTTGAAACCCCCGCCTCCCTCCGTTTTGTGCTTTTCCGTAAGTTGTATAGACGTGCCCTGACACAAAGCGACACGATTTCGAGTTTTTCCGCAGCGTGTAAAGTCGTGCACTGACGCTTCTTGCGAATCCATTGGCATTTTTCCGCAAGCTGTAAAGTCCCACTGCGGGTGGCTACGCGCTCAACTGCTCCTGGAGCTTGTTCAGCGTGCGTTGCAGATCCTTGTCGTCGCGGCGCTGATCTTCGATCTTTCCGATGGAGTGCATCACCGTGGTGTGGTGCTTGTTGCCGAACTGGCGGCCGATTTCCGGCAGGCTGGCCTCGGTCATCTGCTTGGCCAGGAACATGGCGATCTGGCGGGGCACCACCACGTTGCGCGAGTTGTTTTTCTGCTTCAGGTCTGTGACCTTCATGCCGAAGTTCTCGCTGACGGCGCGCTGAATGGCCTCGATGGTGATCTTGCGCACCTGCATGTCGATGAACTGCTTGAGGCATTGCTGCGTGGAGGCCAGCGTGATCTCCATGTGGTTCATCTGGCACCAGGCGATCAGCCGCGTCATGGCGCCCTCCAGTTCGCGCACGTTGGTGCGCACGTTGGAGGCCACGAACAATGCCACGTCGGCGGGCAACTGCACCTGCTCGCTTTCCGCCTTTTTCTGCAGAATGGCGACCTTGGTTTCCAGATCGGGCGGCTGGATGTCGGCGATCAGGCCCATTTCAAAGCGCGAGCGCAGCCGGTCCTCAATCTCCGCCAACTCCTTGGGCGGACGGTCGCTGGCGATCACAATCTGCTTCATGCTTTCGTGCAGCGCGTTGAAGGTGTGAAAGAACTCTTCTTGAGTGCGCTCCTTCTGTGCGATGAACTGGATGTCGTCGATCAGCAGCACGTCCA
>PMGP01000033.1 GCA_003156235.1 Acidobacteriaceae bacterium | reverse complement strand
GGTTTTCAGGTGATTACCGAGGACCACGCTGGCCTCGCTGACCGGGAATGCGTTCCAGGCAGAGGTCTGCGCACGCCTACAGAGTGCAGTGCTCGGCTTCCAAACGATTCCCTCAAAGCCACAGGGCGATGCGGGTCTCGATGGATTTTCCCACGTCGGCACCCAGGGCTATTGCTGCTATGGTCCGGAACTAAAGACCTACCGGCAGACGCGCAGTCTTGAAAAAGCTATTGTCGACAAATTCAAGAGTGATTTGCGACGCTTACTTGAGCTGGAATTCAAGAAGACGGTCCTGACATGCTGCGAGAACGCTGAAATGGCGACAATCCTACCCGTCGGCAAGAAATTGATGCACGTCGATCTGGTGGTGAATTGGTTCGAAAGCCATCGTGTTGTTGGTCCAATCCATACAGCTTTTCTGGAATATAAGCAGTCCAGCAAACTTCGCTACATAGATGCCAATGCGACCGTAGCAATCATCGGTCCAACCGAATTAGCGAATCGCTGGTCGGTGGATGAGCTGACGTTGGTTCGTGCCCAGCAGAAGATCTTCTATCAATCAGTGCAGGACACCGCAAAGACCCTCGTAATCGAGAATCCGAAAACATTTGACGAAAAGATGACGTTGTTGAAGGACATTCGTCCCGATCAGCTTCAGGCAATCAATAGCTTGGTAGACCAGTTTTTAAATAAGTGGCGGATGTCTCTTGCATTTGATATCAAACTGAATGAGACGATGCCTGGCCTGCATCAGGCTTTGGAAGCTAGTCGGAGCCGAATCGTCACTCGAATTGCAGCCTTGATGCTGGCATCTTCGGCTCCCTGGACGGAGCTAGGCAAAGCAGAAGAAATCTCGCGAGCCGTGTTGGATGCTGAGTTCGGTTCCACCTACGGTTCGATGATGCAGGATATCGCCGCAGGAGAAGTTGCTCGGCTCATTGGAGAGTGTTCTATCGGTTGGTCGCGCCCCGGAGGGATGAATGCCAACTGAATCCCAGATTCTCTCTGAATTGCTCGCAGGAACATCAGCCTCGCCGTATGTACACCCTGAACGCATCGCGCCTTCCACCGTCTACGATCTGCAATATCGGATGTTCGTCGTCGCGGCCTGCCTGCGAGTTAGTGGAAAGGTCGAAGGGGCCTTTCGAAAAATCTCTGCCAACAAACTGCGACTCCTGCAATTTGTTGCTATGCGTCCTTGGCTTCTCGACGTGGTACGTGAGTGGAGTGCTTCACGCAAAGATCGCCAGCGTTCGCTTCAATCGTCCCAATCGCTACGTCGTGGTTTCCTGAGCGACGGAATGCACGACAATCTCATTGATTATCTAGTTGCCACGGGTTGCCTATTCAAGCAGAAGGGCCAAATCGCGGAACCAATCTCGTCGGTCATATTGTCCGATCTTTTTGATGCATCGGAAAAGGATGGTCTCTTCATTACGGAAACCGACGCAATCCGCGAACTGGATGAGATCGTCATTACCAATGACATGTTGGAGGGCTGGTGATTACGCTCGAATCAATCAAGGTATTCGGCAAGTCCACAGCGGGAAACTTCTCCGGAGAGCTTCCGTTCAAGAGCGGCCTCCAAGTCGTCTCTGCGGACAATGCTTTTGGAAAATCCCTGAGTGTAACGACAGTCGCGTGGTGCTTAGGCGCAGAGACGGTGTTCGGCTTACCGGACAACGATCCAAGTTGCTTTCCGCTCGCCGTGAGAGACGAGATCGAATTCGGCGGCAAGCCTTCTGCTGTCGTCTCCTCCTCTTGCGCTATAAGCCTTCTTCATAAGGATGGCAGAAGGCTCAAGCTGACCAGGCCCATCAAAGGAGACTGCGCCAAGATTACCGCAGACGAAATTGCAAAAGACGGTGTGGTGCGAACCAGCGTCCTCTCAGCTCGCTATCGCACTATGCAAGATGAAACAGGCGGCTTTCAGTATTTCTTCTTTGCATGGTTGGGGTGGCCACATCAGAAGACTGTGACTTTTAAGGGCGGCGAGTCTGAGATTTACGCGGAAAATCTTCTGCCCCTCTTTTACATAGACCAAGATGAAGGGTGGACTGATATCCAGTCGTTGCAGGTCTCGCGCTACGGTCAGCAACAGATTGGAGAGTTCGCAGTCGAATACCTCCTCGGAGGACTCGATGCAACCGCCGCAAGAGTCGCACAGTTGCGCTCGGCCCAAATGACGGGTGCGTTAAAGGAGAAGGCCCGCATCCTTGTGGATCGCGTCGTAGCGGGCCTGATCGGGCATGGTTGGCGAATTGAGATGTCGTCCTTCGGTTCAATAACTGAACTGGCTGACCGATGGCAGGCGATATCTCTAAAGGACATCCTCAAGAGCAACTTCGATGTAGACCTGGGAAAGAGGCTCTCTAGCCTACGAGAGCGAGTTGAGAAGCTAAGGCAGTCCCTCACCGACGTGCCGATCGATGTTGAGGATGTATCTGCGCCCGTGACTGCATCGCAGCGGGTGATTGAATTGAAGCGTCGGAGACATAGGCTTAGCGAAGATGCGTCAACTTCGCGCTCCCAAGTTGAGCAGACAGAGGTGCTGTTAGAGAGCCTCGAAGATCGGTTGAGCGCAGCGGAAGATTTGTTCCGCCTAAAAACTATCGGGATTGGGCGCATCGATCATATTGAATGTCCCACCTGTCACCGTGATCTCGATCCCGCCACATTTGCATTGAGTTCGCAATCGTCTGAGTCAATCGAGAATCATATCGAAGCACTCAAGCGGGATCGGGACTTGCTGTCCCGGAACCTTGTTTCGATGAAAGCGACTCTATCGACTATTCATTCCGAACTGGAAGTTGTGAGTAGTGAATTCCGAGAGGCCGAGCGCGCATTGTTGAATGTGACCAGTGCGGTCGGCACTGTGAGAGAAGCGCTTGCTCAAACTGCGGCAGAGCTAGCTTCGGCGGAGCGATCAATCGACCGTGTGCTAGAAATTAGCAAGAACATAGAGGCTTGGCAGTCTGAGATCGACGCATGGGTACACGAAGCAAAGGGCGTAACGTTTGCCATGACAGCATCGAGTGATTTCACATCGAAGAAACGCGCCTTCGCTGATGCCTTGGCAAATTACCTATTGGCGTTCGGTCACAGCGCGGTATCTTCCGACAATCTTGCCGCCGTGTCACTCAACGAGCAGTACACGCCAATGCTGAATCAGAAGAGGCTCCGTTCTCTCGGTTCAGCAAGTGATCAGTCAAGGCTGATCGCAGCTTATACCCTTGCTTTGGCTCAGGCTTCTGTTCAGGTGGACGGTCTTCATCCCGGCTTAGTTATCCTCGACGAACCCCTCCAGCAAAATCCCGATCCAACGCATCGGGAACGATTTCTGTCGTTCTTAAGCAAAGAATTAGCAAAGAAGGTGCCGTTTCAAGTGGTTATCTTTACGAGCCTTCGCCAAGGTGAGATCACACAGCTCCGCCGTGGTGGTGTGTCGGTTGTGACTCCTGAAGGAACGAAGTTCCTGACGCTTGAAGCTCGGCAAGAACCTTCGGACGTTCCAGCAGAAGATTCTCCTACAACACCGCAATCATAGCCGACTAGGGCCACGCGCTAAGTTCTATGTCCTTCAAATCTCCCACCAAGATCCTATTTTGGCGTGCGGAGTGAGGTTCTCTTGCTCGCCACCTGCTTCCTCGGAAATGCTGACTTGAGGTTCTGGACGTGATCTGTTCTAGGATGGCTGGCGCCTCTGAGTACAATGCTTTGAGCCTTCGGTCAAATTAATAATGATACCGCCGCAGTTTACATGAGACTCAACTCGCAACTATGCTTATTGCATTATGTGCGGTCGCTTTGCCAGGAAATCTACTCAGGAAGTTCTCGCCGACTGGTTTGGTGTCGAGCTTGAGGATATGCCGTGGTTCGCGCCCAGCTTCAACGTTGCTCCGCAGAGCGTTCAACCCGTGGTGCGGTTGAGTCGCGATACCGGCAACCGGGAGTTTGCGTTGATGCGCTGGGGATTGGTGCCGGCGTGGGCGAAGGATGCCAAGATCGGGTACAGCACAATCAATGCGCGTTCTGAAGAAGTGGCGTCGAAGCCTGTCTTCAGGGAGGCATTCAAGAAGCGGCACTGCCTGATACCTGCCGACTGTTTTTTTGAATGGATGCGTTTGGATGCCAAGTCCAAGCGGCCGTTTGCAATTGCGCTCAAAGGCGGCGAGCCGTTTGCCTTTGCTGGATTGTGGGAGAGCTG
>PMGP01000268.1:8248-16072 GCA_003156235.1 Acidobacteriaceae bacterium | reverse complement strand
AGTTCAGGACAGCGCAATAATTCACTGTGCCGCGCTGGTCACCAAAAAGCAGGAATAGTTGTTTGCCGCTGACCACTCCTTTGAGCGCATAATTGCCTTGCGTGCCGCTTACATCCCGGCTCCCTGCGGCTTGGTCAAGGTGAATAATGCCAAAATCCGAATCCCAAGTACCGCTGACATTAATTGCGGCAGGGTCTGTTTGAGCGTCAAGCCATGCCTGGCCTTTGTTTTCCAATGTGCCAGCGCTCAATGATGCNNAACACAAGCAGGAAAAACATCGCGAACATTTTCAAAAACAACTTATTCATTCTCCGATTCTCCTTTCGAAAGTTCTTTCCTCGCTGGATTTCCAGGCATGGCTAAACAGTCATTTCCTTCCCTTCACGGATTCACCGTTAACTTCGACTTGCACCTTCTTACATACTTGGTTCAGGGCTGCATTCATAAAACCTTTGAATCCCCAGTCGTTTCCGTAATAAGGCCGCGCAGGAATCATGGCGATTTTGGTGTTGGTTTTGGGGTCAATGAAATGGATTCCAACAATGAGATGATAATTTTCATAATCGATATTTACATCTTGAAATTTAATATATAGATCATATCCAGTAGTGTTTACGTCATCCTTGTCCTTGGCGATCGTGACATCACGATCGAGTACGCAACGCGATAGCTTCTGATTCAAGCCAGCCATCATTTCAATCCAGTCGGCCTTCTCATAGCCATATAGAGCGCCCTCTTCCGTAGGCAAATTGATCCCGCCGATAAAAATGCGCTGCATTTTGCTCATGTCGACTGAAGTTTCCTTGTAATTGTACTCCTTGACTTTGTGACGCAACGCCATCACGGGCAGCGGAAGCGCCAGACAGAACGTGAACAATACAGCTGAAATGACAAACCTTTTCATGAAATTCTCCTTTCAAGTCAGTGCCAGAATGACAGTCTGCGTTTTCGTGACAATTCCTGAGGCCCAGCCTCACGCGTTCGCAATTATAGCAGCCCGCCATCTACGGCGATCACCTGTCCTGTGATGTAACTGGCCGCGGGCGAGGCCAGAAAGACAACCAGCGGAGCAATCTCCTCCGGAGAGCCAAAGCGTCCCAGCGGAATCTCCGNNGCGCCAGCGACTTGGTAAAGGCAATCATGCCTCCCTTGGAGGCTGCGTAGTTGCACTGGCCTGCCTGGCCGCGCACCCCGCTGGGCGAAACGATATTGCAGATGCTCCCGCCGCCACTGCGCATCATTGCCAGCACGGCCTGCCGCGAGCAGACGTAGGTGGCGCGCAGATTGGTGTCGATGACCTCGTCCCACTGCTCTTCGGACATGAAGGCCAACAACACATCGCGGTTGATGCCCGCATTATTTACCAGGCAATCCACTGGGCCGAAACGCTCCTCGATTTGTTCAAAGAGCGCAGCCGCCTCCGGTTGGCTGGAGAGATCGGCGGCAAAGGCAACGGCTTCTCCGCCGACGGCAAGAATCTTCTCCACCACGCGGTTGGCGGCGTCCTGCCCTCGATGATAGTGAACGGCCACGCGCCAACCCGCAACAGCCATGGCCTGCGCCATGGCTGCGCCGAGTGTCCCCGATGCGCCGGTTACCAACGCCGTTTTATTGTCAGTCGTCATGGGCAATCACTTGAACGGCTTGAAGACCATGATGATCATGCCCCAGCGGGAGTTGTAACGCGCGATGTTTCCGTCCAAAGCGTAGGAAACGGTGCCCTGGATCAGGGTTCCCTTGGGTCCGGCGGTGTTGAAGTTGGCCTCCAGGCCGTCAAACTTTTTGAAGTGGCTGGATTCGTCCAGGTTGCGCGCCCGCGCATAGCTGTACATGCCCTCGAACTTCATCAGGTCCATCACGTTGAAGCCGTAGTGAACGTTGCTCATGGCGATGGCGTCGAAGGAATCCGTGCCGCCGGGAATGCCGTGGATGCGCGGATTGGAAAAGAAGGATGGGAAGTAGCGCGAGAAGCGGTCCAACTGATCTCCGCCATAGTAAGCCAGATCCCATCCGCCCTTGGTGAATTTGCGGATGTAGTAATCCTTGTTGAGGTCGGCGTCGTAAAGGGTGTAGCCGCTCTGCGGCGACTGGGAGGCAGGAGGACATCCGGTGATCGCGGGCGATGCGGGACATCCGAACTGTTTCCAGGCGATGCGTTCGCCTCTGGTGCCGTCGGCGGTGAAAATATAGCCTTTCTCCGTCAGCTTGAGCTGCAAGCCGGGCAGCAGCGCCATGCCGTTGCGCGGTAGCGCATAGCTAAGGGATGTGTCGCTGGTCCGGCGAAAGATGTCATAAGCCAGATAGGTGAATGCGGTTGCGCTGATGTGAGGGGTAGCCTGCCAGGAGGCGCGCGCCCCAATCGTTTGCTCCCAGGTCCACATCTCCTCTTCTGTGACTTCTGTGTCTGCCGGCTTGCCGCTGCAAGCTGTACTTTTCGGTACTGCGGCGCAGTAAACCCGGTTCTCGCCGGGCAGCGCGGAGAGCGCCAGATCTGCTGCCAGACGATATTTGGTTGCGTACTGTTTGGATAGGTCTGTCGCCAGAATCGGTCCGGCAAAAAATGTGGAGAGCTGCGCGCCGGTGTGGTGAAAGTCGAAATCGGCCATGCTGATGCCGGCGATGGGAATGGGGAAATTAAAGGTTCCAGCGTACATCGCGCCGCCCACCAGCGAGACGATGCGCTTATCGCTGGTCTGCTGGAGCACACGTTCACCGTTTTTGATCTTCAGTTCGCGCAGCCCCTGGTCGGTTTCGCGATACATGGGTGCGTCGGAGCGGCGCGCCGCCGTCAGCTCTTCAGCATAGCGAGGCGTGTTGATGGCGTAATCGGAGAATTGCAGCGTCCTTTGCAGAAGGAAATCGCGCCCCGCGGCATTGAGCGTCTGCTGCGCTGAAACGGAGCGAAGCAGATTGAACTGGTTGCCCTGGCCGTCGCCAACCAAAGCGAAGTTCTGCGTCTCTACATTGACCACGATGTTGCTTTTTGCGCCGCGCTGACTCAGCGTTTGCCTCACTTCGCGGAAGCTGACGCCGTCGATCCAAATCTTGCCGCTGTAAAGATTCTCATCCAGCGACTTGGGTTCCACGCCCACAACATAGCACTGGGAGCCTTCTATCTGTTCAGTGCCCAGAAGCTTGTAAGTGTAACGCTCATTCAGCGTCAGCTCCAACGGCTGGGTAAGTACCTTTTCCGGTTCCAGTTGGGGAAGGGGAAACTCGCGCTTATAGCTGAATTTCACTCCGTTGACATACAGCTCGGTTTGCTCGAACTCCATCTTGCCGCCGCGTTCAAAAAACTCCCGAAGGCGCATGGAAATATCGAAAGCCTGTGCCACGGAGGTGCTCTCAAAGTGCAGGCTCATGAAATTGGAAGCCTGGTAGTTGTCCAGTTTCCGCTTCTGCGCCTCGCGATACTGCTGCCAGCGCGCAACAATCTCTTCGACGCTCAAATCGATTCCGCTCTTGACCTCGACCTGGTTGAAAACCGCGGTTTCGGCGCTGCTCTTCTTGTGAATTGCAATCAAAGCAAATGGATTGCCGCATGCGCAGGTTGCAGCCAGGCCCGCGGTGCTTGCCACCGGTTCGCTTGCCAGGATCCGCTCTCCTGTCTCTGGGTCAAACCATTGCATCTCGTACTGGGCCTTGGTCGCGCCCTTCAGGATGACCGTTCGGGGATGATCGGGAAGGCCATGAATCGGCGCCAGCACCACCATGTCTTCCGATTGCCCGTTGCTGAACCAGCCCGCCTCGGCGCTGCTTGCGCCGTCTACCGTGAGCGTGAAGGGCAACTCCTTGGCATTCATGCGAAGCAGGTTGGCGGGCAGCGAGGTGGACAGAAAGCTATTGGCCGCGCACAGCCGGTTTGCGGAAGCAACGTCCGGCGGCGTTGACCAGATCATCTCGACTGCGGAGCCGGAAGCCGCCAGCGCGGCGTTCAAGTACGATGCCGTCGAGTCTGTTTCCTGTTTCAGGATTATAGGCTTGTTGAGTGCGTGTTCGGCGATCCAGCCAGCGTCCGCGCGCCACCCTTGCGCATCCGCAGTGCCCAGCAGATCGGCGTACAGAGCGAGCCGCTTGACAGCATCGCCGTATTGGCCAATGAAGCCCGCCGGAAATACAAAAGCCAGCCGCAGCGCTGGGTTGGCCGACTTGGCCCCAACCGCCAGTCGCAGCAACGCAAAGACAAAGAGATCGGGAGCCGTTCGCGGCGCCCCAGGTTCCACAATCACTCCGCGCACTGCTGGGGCGGAAAGAGGCGCCTGTTTCAGAAATGCGTCTACCTCTGCGGTCAACTGCTTTTCGTTTTCATTACCGGTGAGAGCCTCGGGAGCAAAGGCCACATCCAGCCAGACTTGAGAGCTGGCCGGCAGGTTCTGGAGAACCAGGGCCTGTTCCGCGAACTGCTGGCCGGCATCACCCTCTGCGCCAAAGCGAAAGACAACCTTGGGCAGCACAATGAGCGAGTTCTCTCCGCACTTGTTTGCCGCCTGAAGAATCGTGTTCAGGTTTTGACCGCTCTCCGGCGCGGGAATCGAAACGGCATCCCGGGGCAGACCGGTTTGTGCTGTTGCAGCCACCAGAGAAAAACCGGAAAAAAGCAGCAGGGTGCTGATGCATTGCAAGCCTGACCTGCTGAAGGAGGCATGGGATGCGGGGAAAAACGAGGATTTCATCATGATGGGGGACCACCAGCCCGAAATGCGGTTGAAAAAATGAAGTGCGCGAATCGGCCTATACCGACAGCTCACCGGCCTGCGCCGAGTTTTCGGAATAGCCGCCCAGCGGGAGTTTGCCGGTGATGCGCGTCAACTCCTCGCTCTCCCGCAGACGGGCTCCTGCATTGTAACTGCAGAATGGAATCAGTTGACCATCAGTAGCGACATACTGGATGATGCATCGCCTGAGGCGGCGCAGATTGTAACTGTGCGCATCCATGAAGTGCATTCCGGCGACAAAGATTCCATTGAAGCCGCGTTTCTCCCATCCAGCGGATCGGCCCGCATACTTGTCTTCCCACGAGTCCAGGCTCCCCAGCAGGCGCTGGAAGGTGAGTCCGGGAGGCGTCTTGCCCAGATCCAGGCATTTTGACAACTGGCCGAACTGGCGGATCCTGGAGATCTGGCGCGCGATCAGTCCTTGTTCGGCTTGCGGTTTAATATCCGCCATGCCGCGCAGGAAGCGGCCCAGATCGAAAAAGCTGCTCAGGCAATACGGCTTGTTGTTGTCGTCCACGTAGAAGAAGGTTCCGATGGAACAATGCGCATCGCTCAGGGGCGGATGCGCCTTCTCATTGCGGACCCGCTCGATGGCGCGGCTGAGCAGGGAGATGGAATTCAGCGGAAACCAGTCGTCGGGAAAGCGGGTCAATCCGGTCTGCTCGCCAAAGCAGCGGGCCATGGCGGCCAGGTTGAAGGGCTCGACGCCGTTCTTGTCCACGGCGACGCGGCCCACATCCGCGCACGGCTGAATGCTAATGCCGGTTACGAACTTGTTGTGTTCCAAGGCAAACTGAAAAATCGATCCCAGCTGGTCCGCATTGACTGAGCTCATGATGGTCGGCACAAGCACCAGCCGCATATTCGTCTGCTCGATGCTGCGCACCGCGGCGATCTTCTTGTCCAGCAGCCGCTGGCCGCGCATCTTGAGATATACGTCGTCGTTCATGCCGTCGAACTGCAGATAGAGCGTGTGCAGGCCCGACTCCTCGCAGAGCTTTGCATAATCCGGGTCCACAAAGCGGCTGCCGTTAGTGGCTACCTGAAGATGCGTGAAGCCAAGATCGCGGGCTGCGCGAAGTATCTTTGGAAAGTCGGGGTGCAGCGTCGGCTCGCCGCCGGAAAACTGTACGCTGCGGCAAGGCACCGGCCGGTTCAGCAGCGCCTTGAGCATCTTTACCACCACTTCCATCTCCAGAAAGTAGTGGCTGCCCTCGCCTTTGGCCTCGGCAAAGCACACCGGGCACTTGAAATTGCAGCGATTGGTGATGTCAATGACAGCCAGGCAAGGCTCGTTCTGGCTTCCTGTCTCCGTGGCCGCGCAAAGGGACGAAGACGGCATCCCGGCAGCGGGCGTCTCTGGAAATACCAGCCTGTTCCACTCTTCCAGCCGGAGGTAAAGCGCCGTGTCGGAAAAGATCAGGCCTTCACTGGGCGTATGGCAGGTACACTCTGTGCGTTGGTATACCTTTCCTTCGCGGTCGAAGATTGTCGCAAGAGATGGCTTGCCGCAGCGAGGGCATAGAGAAGAGACCGTGTCGATTACAGCTTCGCCTACTAGCGTGTTTAGCATAGTGTCTTCCATCTCAGAATCTTTAATTTATTGAGAGTATACATGATGGCTTGGAGGCTTGGAATAGTAATTCAGTTTTCTGCAAGCCGGTCATTTCAAAGAACTTGCAGAAAACGGCGCCTGAAGAGTAATAATACTGTAACTTGTTGATTTTGTTAGGATTCTCGCTAGGTAATCACAGGCTATCGCACCATTTTCATTTCCTGGTCAGTCGCTCACCAGCTTCGCCGACACACGTGAGATGAAACGTGTAGCAGCAATTCGCTAACTCGCTGACTCGCTAACTTGCTAACTCGCTAACTCCGCGTAGCGGTGGCTAACTTGCTGATTTTGTTTACAAACCAGACGAATGCACTGGTGTTTACTCTTCCTTGACCCCTGATCCCTGGCTTTACAGATAAGTACCTTCTCCTGGCGCACAATCATCTTGGATGGAGAAAATGCTCAACAGGGAGGAGAAGGCTGTATGTACTTAAATGCCAACAAAAGCGCCGCCATAATTATTACCAGAAAGGCACTCCCCCCCCACCCCCCCCCTACCCCCCGGGGGTATAAAATTTCCCTGAAAACCTTGCAGTTTAATGCGCCTTCGGAAAAGAAAACGATGCCACAAAACTGAAGAATCTCCGCGTCGTTGCTGGACAAAACGCACTTTCAGAAAAAATTCTCGATGTGCGCGAAAACGCACACAAAGTACCGCAATGTAAGAAATGGCCTTCCGGAAAAGAGCGGATTTTGCCCGAAAAAGGCGTATTTTGCCCTGAAAATTGCCGAAAATACCCGCAAAATGGCCGGAAATTCGCAGGATTCAGGCTCTGAAAATGGATCAAATCGGACCCTTAAATAGGTCGCTGCAATGCCGCGCATGGCCTACTTTTCGCGTCCTATCAAGATCACGGCCGGAATGACCCACAATCCGCCGGCCAGTGTAAGGGCAACACCCAGCGAAGTAACCAGCCCCATTTCGGCCAGCGGCGGGAAGGTTGCGGCGAGCAATGCGCCAAACCCGATAATGGTGGTGAGGTTGGATTGAATCAGCGCCGCGCCCGAGGCCTTGGCGACATCGAGAATGTTGTTGGGCGATTTTTCCAGATAGCGGCGCACCAGATGAATCCCATTGTCGATGCCGATGCCGATGATGAGCGGGATCGCCGTAACGGACATGAAGCTGAAGGAGTGTCCCGCAAGCCGCAACAGCCCGAAGGTCACCACGATGGCGAAGACGATCGGCATCAGAACCAGCAGAGTGATGCGCAAGTTGCGGAAGGTGAGATAGACGATCAGAAGGATGGCGGCGGCGGTCCACAGCAAGGCTCTACGGCTGTCGCGCAACACCTGGCTCTGTATGTCGCGATTGATCTTGTCGAAAGAAAACTCCACAAAGGGACCGAACTGACCGCGCCAGGAGTCGAGCACCGCATCAGGAATCGCTTCATGCGCGCTGGAGCCGGCAGCATAGTATGCGATGGCTGCAACGTAACTGCCATCCCCGGTCTTGCGCAGGCTGTTGTCGAGCAGCCCAGCCGGAAGATAAGG
>PMGP01000268.1:0-8212 GCA_003156235.1 Acidobacteriaceae bacterium | reverse complement strand
GCCGAGGCATTCAAGTCGATATTGGCTAGCGCAGTTGTCCGCTGCCGCTGTGCCTGAATCGAGGGAAGCAACTGCGTGGGGGAGAAAACAGATTTGAGGGCGCCGCTTTGCCGATAGGATTCCAGGCCGGCGCTCAGATTCTCGCTGCGGCGCAACACGTCCTCCTCGCTGCCGGCAATCAGCAGCAGCGTTGGAGTTCCCTCAATGCCGAACTTTGACGATAGCTGGTTCTGCGCGGCAACAGCAGGACTATCAGCGTCGCCCATGACGGCGAAGCTTCCGCCCATTTTGATGGAGGGCAATAAAAGTGCGGAGAGCAGGAAGAGGCCAGCGGCAACCCCCACAACCAAGCGAGCGTGCCGGCCCACAAAGTTGAGTGAGCCGCGCGCCACGGCGGGCAAAAAACGGAAGGTGATGCCCTCAGGCGCAAAGGCCCGGATGTAACGGTTCCACAACTGCATCAGCGCGGGCACGGTCAGCAGCGTGTGAATCATCATCATGAACATGCCGACGGTGAGAATGAAGCCAAACTCCGCCAGCGCCTTGAAACTGGAGGTGGCCAGCGCGGCTGTGGCGGAGGCTGCGGTCAGAATGCACAGAACGATGCTCACCCCGGTGGTTGCAAAGGTGCGCTCCATGGCAGCGTTAAAGCTGCCACCCTTAGCCCATTCCTGCGGCGAGCGATTGAAGAAATGCACCACCTGATCGTCGCCCAGGCCCGCGAGAATGGCGATGAATGACAGGCTGATTAGATTTACTTCGCCGGGATAATAACTCGCGATGCCCGTGGTCCAAAGTATGCCCAGGCTCGTGGGAAGCAGCGACAAAAGCAGTAGCGGTACGCTGGGATAGACCACCAGGCACAGCAGCAGGCTGCCGATGATCGAGACCAGCGAAACGCGGCGGATATTCCGCTCGACAAATTTGTGATCCTGCTCCGCGTACGCATAGGCGCCGGCGGAAATAGCGTGTACGCCCGCATCGCGAATCTCCGGATCGGCTTCAATGCCCTGGATATGAGTGCGCGTCCACACCATGATCTGCTCGGCGAATTTGTAATCCACGGCCGACTCGCGCGGCTCGGCGATAATCAGCAACGCCTTGTGATCCCGGCTGTAAAAACGGTTTCCCGATCCCCAGGAGAAATCAAAGCTGGCAAACTGCGAGAAGCCCTCGCCCTTGCCTTCCGTCACGCTCATCAGGCCCATCAGGCCTAATGGATCGGCGGCAAAGTAATCTGCGCCCAGCGTGGAAAACGGCGTGACCAGTTCCGTGGCGGCGCGGCGCACGTTCTGATGAATCTGCTTCGGTTCCAGCCGCTGCGCCAGCGCTTCACTCTGGCCGGGCAAAGCATAGGAGGGAAAGTGCCAGGAAAAGAGCCGCACCAGGTTGATCAGCTCCTCTTCCCGCAGCCCGCAACGCGCCTGCTTGAAGAGTCCGCTGGCAGACATTTCGGCGGTGAGCCGGTCGGCTGCCGCTTCCATCGCCTCGCTGCTGTCGGCCTCGCCCTCCGGAGCCTGAACCAAAACAAAAAGCTGATTGCCATAACCCAGCTCTTTGCCGATTTGGCTTGCTGCTTGCCATTGCGGGTCGTGGCTGCCGAACATATCAGTCAGTTCGGTTCCGGTGCGCAGATTGTGGATGTTGGCAAACAGAAACAGCGTCAGGGCGAGGGACACTCCTGCCACCAGCCCCGGATGGTTGATCACCATCCGCCCCAGCCCGCGCATGAAGCGAACCATCATGACGCGCTCTCCACAGCAGGACGGCGCGCGAGGAAGAGAATGTGCGCCAGCGGAAGACGATTGCGGAAACGACGCTCCACAACCTCCATGCCCGCCTCGCTCAGCGCGGACCGGTACTGCGCGGCGCAGAGAATCGTGGGGCGCGAGCCAACGTGCTCAGCGGAAAACAACAGCCGGTCCAGGCCCAGCGTAAGAGCGGTCCGCAGCCCGCGTTCGCGGTCATGCACCCGGAAGATCAGCCGCCCACCCGGCTCCAGCGCCGCGCAGCAGCGCTTCAGCAGCGCCAGTTGTTCCTCGGCTGGCAGATACTGCAGCACATCCAGAATGAGGATCAAGCCGGCCGAAGGCAGCGCAAAATCGCGCACATCGCACACGCTCGTTTCTGCGTTCAAAGCGTGCAGAGCATGTTGCGCAACGGAGATCCGGTGGGCGTTCAAGTCACAGCCGAGCAGGCGGCGGCCTTGGTCGCCGAAGGCCGCAAAACACAGCGCCATGCCGTAGCCGCAACCCAAATCCACCACTGTTCCCGTCCCCAGATCTTCGGCCGCCAGCAGAGAAAAAATCCGATCCAGCCGCATCTTCCAGCGCACAAAGCCGCGATCATAGCGCGCGCTTCCGGCGTAGGTCCGATTGACGAAGCGGATGCGCTGGCGCAGGCTGCGCTGCGCGGGCGTTAGCCAATGCACTACGGCCATCGTAACCAAGGCCGCCGCGCCGCCCGCTAGCAAGCCCAGCACCACGCTGCCCAGCACCCACGAGAAGAGTTCCTCCTTCAGTTGAGCAGCGGAAAAGACGATTAAAAGACGCCAGGGCTGGAACGATCCATGGCGCAGAAAGCCGCCCAACTCTATCGATGCAACCACGGTCGGCGCCCAAAACAGCGGATTGTTGACGAAGGTGGCAGCCAGAATCAGGGGCTTGTTCAACCGCAACAACAACGCCACGCCCACCGCAGCCAGTGTTTGCAGCCCATAAATAGGAATAATGCCAATGAATATTCCCCAAAATACAGCCGCCGCGGCCGAAGCCGGATCAAGCCGCTCGGTCAGCAGGGTGGTGGCGAACTTGCGAATATATTCCTTCAATCCTCGTTGCACTTCAGAACCTTTTCTTGAAAATGCGCTTACCGCCCGGAAACAACCGACAACTCGCCGCTCGCCACCTTTTCGCCCTCCGCGCTGAGCGTGCCTTCGATGCAGGCCATGGTTCCGGCCTGGGTCAGTTTCGTAGTTTCAATGCGCAAGGCCGTGCCGGGCCCCACGGGCTTGAAGAACTTGAAGCGATTGACCGCGGCCAGTAGCGCCGTTCCCATAGCCTCGCCTGGAGTTGCCGCGCCCATCATCACCGCCGCCGTCTGCGCCACCGCCTCGATCATCAACACACCGGGCAGTATGGGCCGGGCGGGAAAATGCCCTTGAAAGACCGGGTTCTCCGCATCCACCCTGAGCCATGCCACGCAACGAATGCCCGGCTCCAGCTCCTCCACCCGGTCGATCCACAAAAATGGAGGGCGATGAGGAATGATCTTCTCGATTTCTTCTCGCTCGATCACTTTGGTTTCATCACCTCGAAGGTTTCGGCGGGCAGCTTCGTATTTAGTGTAGTAAAGCTGATGAGGAATACGCTATTCACTCCGCTCTTGCCGTCCACCTCCAGCGAGCGCAGCATAAAGTCGCGCTTGTTGAGCTTCACAACCAGATAATTAAGGCGGCGGCGAAAAGCCTCGGTGCGGGGAACAAATTTCATTTCGTACTCCCTGCTGTTCTCCTCAACGGTGATAGTAAAGTTCTTCTTCAATCCATCGATGGATGTTTCGCGGCTAAAGGCCGATTGAGTGCGGCGAACGCTGCTGCCGATATCCATAATATCGGTCTTTCCGTCTCCGCTCGTTACGTTGAGATAGTTTGTATTGAAGCGAATGTGCAGGTCATTGGGCGCAAAATACTCCAGCGAAAAGCGCGTCATGCCCTCGGCGCAGAATTTGCCTCTCAAGATCATGGGCTTGACCATCAGCTTGGAGGTACGGGTCTCCACCACGCTGCCGCAGCCGGTCGTGAACTTTCCTTGCGCCTGCTGCACGCCGTTCCAGACGCGCATAAGTAAATCCTCAGTCTGGGCAGGCAATGGGCGCGTCAACAACAGAAGCGCTAACAGAAAGAAAATTCGCAGGTGCNNTGGCCGTTGTCGTAAACCATGTGAATGGGCGCATGGGCAATGATGCCACCCGCGCGGCCCAGCTTGATGAGCGTTTCCATTTCAAACTCATAGCGCCGGCTGCGCAGTTTGATGCGGTTCAGAGTGTCCAGGCGAAAAAGCCGGAAGCCGCTCTGGCTGTCTTTGATCTTGCTGCCCACCAGCGCCGAGGCCCAGCGGCTGCCTATGGTATTGGAGTAATAACGGGCGCGCGGCATCAGTGCGCGATCGAAGGGGCGAGCGCCAATCACCATGTCCGCTCCCATCTCCTGCGCCGCGCGCAGCAAGGCGGGAATATCTTGCGGCAGATGCTGGCCATCGCCATCCAGAGTAACGGCGTGAGTAAAATTCTGAGCAAGGGCGTGGATTATCCCGCGACGCAAAGCAGTTGCCTTCCCACTGTTCGTTGGCGATTCGATGCAGAACGCTCCGGCATTCCTGGCCAGTTCCGCGGTGCCGTCGCTCGACCCATCGTCAATCACGATGACCGTTTCGACGTGCTCCCTGGCGCCTTCCACCACCTGAGCGATGTGGGAGGCTTCGTTGAATGCGGGAATGAGTGCGCATGTTCTCATCATTCTGTATCGCCGCATGCTGTTTCGCGGTCGCCGGCCAGCACAAACTTGAAGCCGCGCCTCTTCAACTCGTCGATCACCCCTGGCAATGCCTCAAACAGGACATGGGTTCCATTCGGCAGCCGGTCGTGCATCAGGATAATGTCGCGGCTGGCCACATGATTCAGAATGTGGCGTGCAAGAGAATCGGATTTTTTGATAATCGTATCGCAGCTACGAATTCGCCAGGAGATGAACTCCAGCCCCTCTCTTTCCAGCGCGGAACGCAACAACGGATGACGCAAGCCGACCGGAGAACGGAAATAGCGCGTCCGCACCCCGCAGATGCGGTTGATGCACTCCGTCCCGCGTTCGATCTCCGCCCGCAGCCTTCGCGGTAAAAGAAAGCAGAACAGCGGCGGATGCGACCAGGTATGGTTGGCGATCAGGTGTCCTTCTTCCCAGGCCCTGCGCACAATCTCCGGATGCCGCTCGGCGCGCTGTCCCACTACAAAAAAGGTGGCTTTCACATTTTTTTCCCGCAGCAGGTCTAGAAGCCGGGGCGTATCCACCGGATCGGGGCCATCGTCGAAGGTCAGGGCAACGCAGCCTTCCTGTTCAACCTGCGAACGGTTGGTCACCAGCCACTGATTGCGAGGATTAAACAGAAGGTAAAGCATCACACCGGTGCCCAGCGCATAAAGAGAAATTGCAAGAAGAATGTGCGAAAAAGAGAAAGGATAAAGCAGCGACAGCGAGGCATTGGTCGCAAAAAACAAAAGAATAAAAAGCGCTGACCGCGCCATATTGATCCTTCCGGAACTCGAAACCAACAAGCCTATTCGCGATTTCATTTTAGCATCGACTCCAGACCACATGAAACTCGCACTGGAATTCTTATCCGGCTGGCGCCGTGGCATCGATTCCAGGAAAAACGCTTTACGGTTTCGCGGAACCCTTCTAAGATTGCTTCAAGAGTTGATGAATCCGCGTGCCTATCTGGCCGAGTACAGCATTCCCGCTGACGAGGAATAAGGAGCGCCATGGATTTCCGCTGGTGGGATGAGGCGCACGCAATACTGTGGCGAATTGCCGATAGCGCTGAACTGCTGGAGGTGCGCCGCAACGCGCGGCAGGCGGCACACGATAGGTTGGCGCCGCTGCTCGAAGAGGCGCATCCCTCCCACGAATGGACAGAAGAAAAATCGCGTATGCTTCGCGCCTTGGATGCTCTCGGGCTGACCTCGATCCTGGCCTCTGCGCATAACGGACTCGCACAGCGGCTGGCGCTCACTGTTTGGGAACTGGCCTGCGTGGATGCTGGTGTCGCCACTTGCAGTCTCTCCGGAAGCCTTGCGCAAATGCCCATCCGCGATTTTGGAACTGAGCCGCAGCGCGGTCGCTATCTGGGCCGTGCCGATCTGCGTCACGGCGCTCTTTGCCTCACCGAGCCGCTTCCCGGCGCGGGCGCGGATGCGATCTCTCTTACTGGCCGCATGAGCATCGCCGGCGTAAGCACAAACGGTGAGCCTCTTCTGCAGATTCACAAGCGCGGACGCTTCATCAGCCACATGGACTTTGCGCAGTTTGTGGTTGCTGCCGTTGAGGGTGACGGTAAGGCCGTGCGCGGCAGCTCTCTGGTGATTCTCGAGCCGGGAGACGAGGGCGAGTTCACGCGCGGCTCTCCAGTCCGCAAGTTGGGACATCGCTTTGCTTCCACCACCGATCCGGTCTTTCGTCTCATCGTGCCGGCCTCGCGCCTTGTCGGAGGCTTCACGATGGAACAGGGATCGCTCGTTCCGCGCTTCAGCCATCGCATCTTGCTGGAGCGGGCCCTGCGCCGGATGCGCGCCCTGCTTGGCCTTATGACCGCCGCCAAGGCGCTTTCCACCGTGCAAGCCTGCTTCGCCTCATCGACACTGAGAAGCGACAGTGCTGAGTTCCAGCTTGACATGGCAGATTTATGGGCTACGGGAGAAGCCGCCGCCTCGCTGGGCTTTTTCGCGACGCGCCTGAGTGACAACCTTGATGAGACCGAAGATCGTTCCAGCGGCGATGCAAAGTTGGCCGCGCTCTTCTCTCCCGCGGCAAAGCTCTTCAGCAGCAGAAGCATTCCGGAGTGTTTGCGGCAAGCGTCCGCATGGGGCGGCTCTGACCCGGCAGCCACCGCCGACCTGAGAGCCCGCCTGATCGATGCCCAAATTGAGGATATGTACATGGGGCCTGCTGCGGTGCAACGCCGACTGGTTTCAGCTTTCATGATCGACACCCGCTTTCTCGCCGAGTTCCAGAAGTGGACCGGGGAGATAGACGCGCTTGCGGAACGCGCGCCGCAGGCCGGCCTGCGAAGTCTTGCTGAAGGAATGAGGCTCTGGCAATGGACCCTCGAACGGTTGCGGCAGCAAGCCGATGCGCAAGGCTTCCTGCTCTATTGCGATGCGCGCCAGGGCGTAACCTTTGCCATGGCGGATGCGCTTTGCGGATTGCTGGCGGCACGTTCGCTGGCATTGGATGTTTTTGAAATTGAGAGGGCTCATCACGCGCAGGACAGTGTATGCGCCTCCATCTTTTGCGATCTGAGTACTCTGGCGTCCTGCCGTGCCGCGGCGCGTGTGTCGCAAACCTGTGCGGAGCTGCTCGTCGGCTATGCGCCGCGATTTTCCGTCTCCAGCTCTGAACGAAGAGCCTTTGCAGAACTGCGGACAAAACTCTTCGTCAGTCTGCGCGGCATGATGGATACTCGCGAACGGATTGCGGAGTTTTTGCGCACCGGCAACGTAATCTGAAGTGCAACTCTATAATTTCAACGCACCAGTCCCAGCGCATCGGTTGCGCTCAGAAAGCCTCGCGAAACAAATCCGACCGGGTCCAGAAGCACCGTTCTGTCGCTCAGCAAATCGCTCATCGGCTGGCCGCGAAAGTGCCCGATGCTCCGGTAATGGGCGATGAAATAGAGTACGCGCAGAAAAATCTTCCAGCTCAGCGGCGCAAAAAACGTGGGCAGAACTAGCGACACGGCGCGACCCTCCTTGACCTCCTCGGCAAACTCTTGATAGTTCGCGGCCTGCGTCAGCGAGAGTACTGAACTGGCCAGCAGGAGATGGCTGTCGCCTCCACCCACCACCGGCTTGCCCACGTGCTTGGCCAACTGCAGAACGGCGTCATTTTCTTTGCGGCTTCTCATGCCGTTGTACTCCAGAGCATGAATCGCCCATCCGTAGCGGCTCAGCAGCGCCTCGGCGGGAATCTTGCGGCCCGCATCCTTGCCCCAGGGGACCAGCGGATGATTGAAGACCACCAGAGAACCGCTGGCGCGCAGCATTTCAAACAGGTCGTCCAGGCGGCGTTCCTTTGCAGCCGCCTGCAAGCCGCTATGAAGTTGCTCAATCCCCGCAGCGGGCATTCCCGTGACTCCGAGGTGAAAAAGATAATCATCGAAGTAGATGGAAATTTCTTCGCCCAGAGGATTGCGCTCTGCTGCCTCGGGATGCGCGCGTTGCAACTCCAGGCTGCCGGCGATTTCGTCGTGGTCGGTAATCGCCAGATGAACGCTCTCAAAGCCAACATCCGCCGCGCTGGCGGACTCGGTCAGCAAAACATCTTCGACGTTGAGTGGAGAGCGGTAGTAAATGTCGGCATAGTTCAGGTCCTCAATGCCGGCCAACCCGAATGCCGACTGCAGCAGGCCGCGAAAGGGACGCATGAAGCGCAGCTTGACCA
>PMGP01000219.1 GCA_003156235.1 Acidobacteriaceae bacterium | reverse complement strand
TGTGCCAGTAGCGGCCGTCGTAGCGGCTGCCGCCAAAGTAAGTCGCCGCCCACACGATGTTGTCCACATAACTCACAGAGGTGACAATCTCGTGGATCAGCCCCTGATCCTTGAAGAGCACAATCTCGTTTTCGCCGTCGGGATCGTCGTACTTGTCCCAGCGTCCGGTCTTCTGCGTGTATTCGAGAAGCCCGCTGCCCCACACCGCGTAATAAACCTTGTCGGGCGCGGCGGAGACGCCGTAAACCCAGATCTCGTTCATGGGCGTGTTGCGCTCGTTGTAGAGCGTCCATTGGCCGGTGCGGGTATTCAGCTTGCACCCGCCGGCCGCCGTGGCTACCCACACGTTCTCGCCTTCCANNGCCACCCACACGTTCTCGCCTTCCACCGAGACGCCGTAGACCACGTCGTTGCTCAGCCCCGATGTCAACTGCGTGAAGCTGTCAATGCGTCCGCCTGAGATGCGACTCAGCCCGCCCATGGTCCCGGCCCACACATCGCCGGTGCGCTTATCTAACGCCAGCGAGAGCACGGCGCGATGCGCCAAGCCGTCCTTAGTGGTGTAGGTCTTCCACGCATGGTTCTCGTAAACGGCCAGGCCGTTTTCCGTACCCGCCCAGATGCGACTCCCGTCCACCAGCACGGAGAAAACATGATTGTCGGGCAGGCCGTTGGCGGTGGTGAAGTTCTCAAAGCGGAAGCGCGGCATCTGCGGCGGCGCGGCAGACGCCGCTTGCGCGGCATGAGATATTTGCGTTCCAGATGCGGGCGCCTGCTGTGCGGAAGATGACGCTATCGCGGCCAAAAGCACTGCGATCGGCAAGATCGTGTGCGTTGCGAACGTGTTGAATGCAAACTTTTTCATCGCGTCCTCAAGTACTCAATCAAATCGTTGAGTTCGTCCTTGGTCAGATCGTTGGTGCGGCCATGCTTGTCTTCAGGGTTGTAGACAGTCCAGATTTCTTCCAGCGTCCGCGCCGAGCCATCGTGCAAGTAGGGCGCGGTGAGCGCAATCTCCGTTAACGGCGCCGACTTCAGCAGGGTGCCATTGTCGTTGGGCTTATGCGTTCCCACATCGAACAACTTCTGGTTGGTGCCCTTGGGGCCGCTGTGGCAATAGGAGCAGCGGTTGTATTCCGAAATCGGCTTTCCGAACTTGTCCGTGTCGCGCGTGAACAACGCCTGTCCGCGTTCCTGCGCCGGCGTCATCTCGCGGCCCGGCATCTTCCAGCGGTTTGGCCTGGTAGGCAGATTGCGAATGTAGATCGCCAAGTCGGCAAGCGTAAGGTCGTCATACTGTTCCGAGCGCCAGAAATACTTTTCCGTGCGCGGGCCGCACTCCGTCGGTATGTTGGGATTGCCGCCGTTCCACTTGTAAGGCTCTGTGCCCTTGAGGCCTTCGAGCATTTTGTTGTCCACAATGTTGCGGCCAAAGCCGTCGGGCTCCAGGTTCCAGGTGATGCCGTCGAAGGTGGAATCGATATGGCAGTTGGCGCAGCCGATCTGCCCTTGAAAGCCGTAGCGGGAGGTGTAGAAAGTCTGCTCGCCGTGGCGAATCGCGGATACGGTCTTCGGCCCGGCGAGGACAATCGTCGCGGCCACACGATTGCTGCGCGTATCGATTATGCTGATGGTGTCTTCCAGGCGATTGGCTACGAACAGCTTGCTGCCGCTGCGGTTCAGCGTCATCCCGCGCGGATCGTGCCCCACGGGGATGCTGGCAATCACGTAGTTGGCGCTGGCGGCAAGGTCATAGGCAAAGGAGCCGGATGCGGGGCGTGGCCGCGCGTGGATGAAATGCAAGAGTCTCGGCACATCGATTACGGTGACCATCTCGGAGCCTTCGCAGGTGATGTAGATGCGCGACTTGTCCGGCGCAATCGCTACGCCGAAGGGCCGCGATGCATAGCGCTCCAGCTCATCGAGCGGTACTTCGATGGGCTTGCCCACATCCGCGCCGAAGAGCGTGAGCGTATCGACGAAGTAGCCGCCGTGTTCGAGATGCGCCAGCGGCACGAGATTCTTGGGGTGATATTCGGCGACGACGCCGATGCGGCCGTCCGCAGAGAAGGCGAGATGAAATACTCCGGCGACTCCATGTAAGGGCATGCGATCAAGGACCACGGCGCGCGCGGTATCGATTACGGTGATCTCGGATTCGGGCGCGGTACGATGGGGCGACAGATTGGGATAGACGTGCGTGACATAAAGCTTGTTGCCGTCGGGCGAGAGCGCAAGATAGCTTGCGCCGCGCCCTGCCAGCAGCCGCTTTTCTTCCTCGCCCGTCGCTGCATCCAGCACGGCCACATCATTGCTGATGCGATTGGCAACGAACAGGTGCTTGCCGGTACGATCTTCCACCACGCCTGAAGGCTCCGCGCCCACCGGCCACGTGGCCGTCACGGCCAGCGTCCGCGTGTCGATCACCGAGAGCGTGTCGTCCCAGGTGTTAGTCACAAACAAACGGTCGCCCGAGGGAGAGAGCGAGATGCCGCGCGGCACGCGGCCCACGGCGATGTTCTTGATGACCGCGTAGGTGGCGGCGTTGAGCACGCGAACCTCTTCGCTCTGCTGGCAAAGCACGTACAGCCGCAATCCATCGGGCGAGAACAGAAGCTCAAGCGGTGAAGCGTAGTCTACGGCATCGCCGGCGTTCGCTTGCGGGAGCGGCTGTTCCCGTGATCCCGGTAACTTCTGTGTTATTGGTAACGCCGCATCGGAGGGGGGGACGAATGGCTTGATATTAAGGCTGCCGCGATGGCAGGTGCCGCAGGTCACCGGATCACCCGAGCTATTGATCTTGGCCAAGTAATCTTTGTTGATCCTCTCGGTCATCGAATACATGGCGCGAGCCGCCGCCTTCATCGGTTTGGAATCGTCGGCAAAGTTGAGACGCGGCCGGCCTTTAGGGCCGATATTGTTGGGATCCTCAGTGTGACAGGAGTTGCACTGGGCGCCCAGCGAAGCTTCCCACTGTTCCATGATGTTGTGGACCTGCTGTCCAGTAAGGTTCTTGGGAAGCACGTTCAGGTTTGTGGGTGCGGGAAAGGTGCGTGGCTCAGGCGTCGGAACCGTGTTTTGTGAGGCCTGTGGAACCTGCGCAGAACCGGCGAGGATGAAGGCGACCGCGAGTGACGTCACGGCCACCGCCGCCAACCCCGTGCCCGCCGCGGTTTGTATGCGCCGGCTCACTTCGCTTCTCCTGATTTCGGCTCTTGCACTGTCAGCACGCGGTCCACGCTGAGTTTTTCCAGTGTTTGTTCGCGCCCGCTGGGCCAATGCACGATCAGCTTGTCGATTGTTGTCGCAGTGCCCAATCCGAAATGAAGCCGCGCATCGTCCTGCGAGAGATAGCCGGTGCCGGCCACGCGCTCCGCCGTGTGGTGCTTGCCCGCGGCGAAGACTTCAACACGCGCGCCGATGCCGTCGCGATTACTCATGGTTCCCTTGAGATCGACCTTGGGCCCGACACCATCGAACTTAGTCATAGCCCCCACCAGCTTGATCTCGATCCAGTGGCCGGTATCCGTGGAGACGTTGTGCAGCAGCACGCCCTTGTCGCCCAGGTTCACCACAAACGCATCCATCTTGCCGTTGTTTTCGTAGTCCGCGAAGCAGGCGCCGCGCGCGGTGCTCTTGACGCTCAGCACCGGCCCAGCCTCGCGCGAAACGTCGGCGAACTTCCCCTGCCCAAGCCCGCGAAACAGCGTGTGCTCCTGCGGATACAGGTGAATCAATCCGCCGTGAAAGATGAGAATGTCGAGCTGCCCGCTGTTGTCGTAGTCGTAGACGCCCGTGCCCCAACTCACGTACTGCGCGTTGGTCTGCGAGACGCCGGTCTCCGCGCCGATGTCCTCAAAGCTCATCTTGCCGGTGTTGTGCAACAGGCGGTTATAGTGTCCGTCAGTCACCCAAAGGTCGAGTACGCCTCGGCCTTCGAGATCGGCGAAGACCGGGCCCATCGACGAAGTCGATTCGCCATTCTGCCCGTAGGCCGTGCCTGTCTCGTTGGCAATTTCTTCAAAAGTTCCATCGTGTTTATTGTGGAAGAGAAAATTTTCCGTGCGGTCGTTGGCAACGTAAATGTCATCCCAGCCGTCGTTGTCGAAATCCGCCGCAGTCACGCCCATGGTGCGCCCCACGTAGGCGCCGATGCCCGACTTATCGGTAACATCCGTAAAGGTGCCGTCGCAGTTGTTGTGATAGAGCTTGTTGGTTTCGCCCTCGTAGTCCAGCGGCCCAGGGTAGTTGTCGGCCGCGTAATAGGCGCGATACTTGGGATCGAACTTCACGTAGCGGCCCACGAACAGATCGACGCATCCATCCTTGTTGTAGTCCAGCCAGGTGGAGCTGATGGCCCAGCCGTCCACCTTGATGCCGGCCTTCGCGGTCACATCGGTAAAGTGCCCGTTGCCGTCGTTGTGGTAGAGAATCGTCTTGCCGTAGCCGGTCACCAGCAGATCGATATATCCGTCGTTGTCATAATCCGCCGCCATCACGGCTATCCCATACATGTCCGGATTGAGGCCCGATTTCTCCGTCACGTCGGTAAAGGTGCCGTTGCCGTTGTTGCGATAAAGATGATTGTGCGGCGGCGTTGCGGGCTTCTCCTTGAGTGGGTACGGATGCATGGAGTCGTCGAGCGGCCTCCCGTTGACCACGTAGAGCGACTCCAGTCCGGAGTTGTTGTAATCGAACCAGATGCAGCCCGCGCCGGTGCCCTCAAGCAGCGAGCCCAATTGCCGCGACCCGAAGCTGTGCGTAAAGTTGATGCCCGCTTTATCGCTGGCGTCTTCAAAGCGAATCACCGGATCGTGCGGCGCGGGTGCCTGCGTTGCGGGCAATGTCTGCGCTGTGACATTCTCCTGCCGCGTAAGCGGCGTCTGCCCCACCGCAGGTGGCGCTGCGGCCAAGGAAACAGCGCCGAATAAAAAAAGAAAGCGATAATTCATCTCAATTGCCTCCCGGCTTGCCTTGCTGCGCCGCGCTTGCATCCTTCGCTCCGGTCAGATCAGCCGGCGTGGTGGAGCGCAGCAGCACGGCTGGCACACGATTCTCCGACGCGCGCTCCGGTCCCACATGGCAGCCCACGCAGATGCGCTGTTCGCCGCTGCGGATCCAGAACCATCCGCGTTCCTGCCGCACCACCGCGCCCTTGGCATTCAACAGCGCAAAACGAATCGGCTTGTCGGCAGGAGTCTTCACAAAAAATGAACCGTCCAACTCAATTGGCGCCGTGCCCGTAACAACCACGTGGCCTTGAGCGTCCAGCATCTCCAACCGCACCGATGCGGGCGCAGATTTAAGGTCGCCCTCGCGCGAGAGGCGCGCATCGAGCGCCATCATATTGGCGTAGCTCCAGTCGTGCAGCCCGGAGGGATGACGCTTGGGCGTTGTGCGCGGCGCAACCAGGACCGGCTCGACAAGATTTTTGCCGGTCAAGGTCAGCACGGTTTGCAATGCAGGCGAACCCTGCTTCCACAATTTGATTGCGTAATGCGTGTTGGCCGCGGCGCGCGCGCTCACCAGCCATGCGCCCGAGGCCGTCTCGGCAATCGCGCCCGCGTATTCCGCGTGCGGCGCAACAACGGGAGTCTCAGTTGCCAGCGGCGAAGTGAAGCGCGCTAGCGTTGCTCCGTGCGTGAAGACCACATCGCCCGAGGCCAATTGCCTTCCTCCCCAACGCGCCCGGCCGTGATCGCAGCGGTACGACTCCACACCCGAGCCATCGGCGTATACCAGAAACAACTCGGGCGTCGATCCTGACCCGAGGGGGAAGCCGGCTTCAAAGAGAATGCGCCCATCGGCAAGCACATCCGCGGGGAAGGCGCTGGCCTGCGTGTAGGTAAGCGGCAACACTCCCGGTCCGGCCGTCGGATTCAAGAACGTGTATCCCGGCAGATGACCGTCTTCAGCGGACTCCAGTTGAAATCCCCACGGCTCGCGCTGTGCCCAAACCATTCGCCCGCCCGGTAGATAGAACGGGCGCTCGGCGTCGGCTGCGGTTGAAATCGCTTTACGAATGGAGAGATCCGCCAGCGTCAATTCCCATATCTGCCAGGTATCGCCCGCCTCTTTCTTGCCCGCGAACAGCACCGTCTTGCCGTCAAAGGATACGTTGGCGTCAGCGGTAGCCGCAAAGCCCGTCACCAGCGGCTCTGCCTTGCCTGCATGAACCAACAAGAGCTGCGCGCCCCTGGGAAAACGCTCCCCTCCGCGCAAAGCGGCCAGCGGCTCGTAAACGGGAGCGGCGGTGACGATGAAGTCCGCGGATGGAGCCTGCGCAGCTTCGGTCAAGAACCCGCAAGCCGGAAGCAGTAAGGCAATCGACGCGGCAACCGCCAGGAATCTGGCCGGGAATCTCATCCAACGGCCTCCATGACTCGCGCAGGGAGCGCCTCGCGCAACCGAGTCTCGCGCTCACGCAGCACAATTCCCTGCCGACGCAACGCCAGATACGGATCAAGCGAAGCCATCATCTCGTCGAATCCGTCAAAGTCCAGCGACTGCTCGCCGTCGCTCCATGCCTTGTCTGGATTGGGATGCACCTCGACCAGCAAGCCATCCGCGCCGGCGGCAACCGCAATGCGCGCCAGCGCGGGAACCAGATCGCGATGCCCCGCCGCGTGGCTGGGGTCGGCGATCACCGGAAGATGCGAAATCTGCTTGAGCAGCGCGATGGCCGTCACGTCGAAGGTGTTGCGCGTTGCTGTTTCAAAGGTGCGGATGCCGCGCTCGC
>PMGP01000316.1 GCA_003156235.1 Acidobacteriaceae bacterium | reverse complement strand
CCCTAGTCCCTATTCCCTATTCCCTAGTCCCTCGCCTCTTCCCACTTGACGCCTCCGCAAGCAAGTGGGATACTCCCCATCTGTACACAGTCTGGCGATTTTTATTTCCCTGCCAGCGGGGGCTGGTCATTTTATGGACTTGATTGTGGTTCGCCTTCTTTTTGTGGCCCTTCTTGCCGGGGTCTGTTTTTTCTTTCGTCCGTTCGGCATGACAGAATGGGCGAGTGCGGCAATGGGCGCCGGTGCGGCCGGGGCGTTCATTGTCTTCGAGCTTCGGGTGCGGGCGCTCAGCCTGAAACGGCTGATTGGCGCCGTGGTTGGCAGCATATTGGGCATCCTGGGAGCGGCGCTGTTTTGCCTGGTGCTGCGCGGCGCTCTGGCACCCGGGCCCATATCGTCGTTAATCCAGATTTTCGACCTGCTGCTGATGACCTATGTCGGGCTGCTCGTGGGCGCCAGCAAGGGCGACCTGCTGAACCCGGCGGCGCTGGGAACGGTCTTCACGGGAGACCGGCCCACGCGGCGCACGGCCAAGGTGCTGGACACCAGCGNNTCGACGGCCGCATCGCCGACATTGCCGAGGCGGGCTTCATCGACGGCGTGATGGTGGTGCCGGAATTTGTGCTGCGCGAGCTGCAAACCGTGGCCGACTCCACCGACGGGTCAAAACGGCAACGGGGTCGCCGCGGCCTGGACATGCTGCAGCGCATGCAGTCCAATACCGCCATCCAGGTGCAGATTGTCTCCGACGACTTTCCCGCCATCCGCGAGGTTGATTTAAAGCTGCTGGAGCTGGCCAAGAAGTGGCAAGCCAAGGTGGTCACCAACGACTTCAACCTGAACAAGGTGGCCCATCTGCACCACGTCGAGGTGCTGAACATCAACGACCTGGCCAATGCGCTCAGGCCGGTGGTGCTGCCTGGCGAGAAGATGACGGTGCTCATCCTCAAGGAAGGCAAGGAGTTTAACCAGGGGGTGGGTTACCTGGATGACGGCACCATGGTGGTGGTGGATCATGCGCGNNTGCAAACCGCCAGCGGCAAAATGATCTTCGGCAAGATGGAGGAGAACGGCTAGGCGGCGAGACAGGGAAGCCGGTGGAGATAGCGCACTAGAAGCACCCTCCGCCCCCATTTGGGGGTGTTTTGAGAGTCATGCAAGTGTTATCGTAAGTGTCAGGTGCAGCCATGCCGGAAGATCTCACCGTTTATCTTCATTTTCCGTGCTTTGACGGCGTTATTTCCGCCGTACTGGCTTGCGAGTATCTGGAGCGAAAACACGGTTGGAAGACCGGGCAGATTGTACCGGTCAACTATTCCGAGCGCGAGACCTGGACTACGCGGCCACTTGACAAGCCGGCTGCCGTAGTCGACTTTCTTTATCATCCGGACGCGGATTTCTGGGCCGATCATCATCAAACGACTTTTTTGACGCCGGAGTTAGAGGCGGACGCCAAGCGAAGAGCTTCCGCCAGCCTGCTCTACGATGTCGGCGCGTCTTCATGCGCGGAAGTGATATGGCGCAAGAGCTTCCGTTTTCTCCGTGAACCCAGGTTCCGAGAGATGGTGGAGTGGGCACGCCGCATTGATGGCGCTCGCTACGATTCTGTGGAAGAGGCCGTTCTCGGGGATACCCCGGCGCTCCGCATCAGTTTCAGCTTTCTGCGCGATTCGTCTGCCGAGTATTGCCGTTTCCTGGTGGAATCTCTACGCTCGAAGAGTCTGGCAGAGGTGGCCGCTTCTCAGCATGTAGCAAAGTGCTATCAAAGTGTGCGCAGAGCCCTCCTAAGCGGTCAGCGGCTCTTCCGCAAAGCGTCCCGACTTGAGAAAGACGGCATTGTCGTTTTTGATATGGAGGATACAGGCAAGGCACTTTTGAGCCGTTACGCCCCGTATCTTGACTATCCGAAAGCCCGCTACTCAGTGGGGATCATGGATTCCGGCGATGGAGCCAAGATCACAGCTATGCGCAATCCGTGGCGTCGATTCAGGAGTGTTCCCCTTGGGCAGATATTCAGTCACTATGGTGGAGGCGGACACCAGCGCGTCGCCTCGGTTCTGCTGAAGGACCGGCAGGAGGCGCAACAGACGCTAGGATCCATCCTGAACGACCTTCGCAGCGCCAGCGCCAAATCCATGCCAAGGGAGGCGGTCTCGGGTGATTAAACAATTCAATTTCTATGACATCTATGGGTATCTGCTTCCCGGCATGTTGCTGCTTGGCCTGTTATGGCTGCCGGTCGGAGTCCTTACACAAACCTGGCCCAGTCAAGATATTTCGAATGCGTTGTTCATGGTGGTGCTGGCATACATTGCCGGTCACTTGTTGCAGACGATTGCGATTTCCATTGTGCCCTCAAAGGTAACCGACAAGGCAAAACATCAGCGTTCTCCCTCCGATTTGCTTCTGGACGACAGCGATAAGAAGTTTGCCAAAGTGCTGAAGGAGAAGATCGCAGCGCAAGTCACGAAGATTTTCGGCATCGACCTCGAAATCACGAAGGAGGGGGACGGGGAAAACGACATTTCAAAGAAACGTCAAGACGCTTTCTTCCAGGCGCGTTCCTATCTGATTGCCAAGAAATCGGCGCACTATGCGGAGCAGTTTGAAGGAATCTATGGGATGATGCGCGGCCTCGGCTGCGCGTTTTGCGCGGGTTCGGCATACCTTGTTGGATGGGCGCTGTCGATTCGCGGAGGCGCTGCCAAGGTTTGGTGCTGGATTCCAATTCTGGTATTGGCAGCCATCGCTTTTGCCTTGATTTTTGCTATCGCCGCCTTCTTTCACGAACCGGTAAAAACGATGGCTGATCGCATTGTCGCAGCGTTCCTGAGCCTGACGCTGGTTGGGTCCGGCTATCTGACGGGATGCTGGCGGTTCCAGCCGCTCGCCAGTTCCATCTCCTTCCCAAGCTACGCCGAGTCCGTTCTCTGGGGCGCCGCTCTCCTCACTTTGTTCGCCGCGGTACGTTGCTTCTCAGCCTACAGGGCCTTCGCGCTCACCTTCGCGGAAACCGTTTGGCGCGATTTTTCCGCATATCTCTCTTGTCAAGAGAACCTCGCGGCATCCTCCGGAGGTTCATCCGGGAAGAGTGAAGGAATCTCCTGAATCTTCGCAAAGGCGAAGTATTGAGCAGGGCAGCGGGAATAAACGGGAGAAACCTCTCAGTACTTCTGCATCTTGGGGTCGATTTCGTCGGCCCAGGCTAAAATGCCGCCGGCGAGGTTGACGACGCGGGGGTAGCCTTGCTGCTTGAGGAACTCCGCAATGCGCTGCGAGCGGACGCCGCTGCGGCACTGCACGATGACCTCGCGGTTGCGGTCGATCTCGGCGAGGCGATTGGGGACATCGGTCTGCGGAATCAGTTTTCCGCCGATCTGCGCGATCCGGTACTCGGATGGCTCGCGCACATCGAGGATGTAGACGTCTTCGCCGGCATCGATGCGCCGCTTGAGTTCCTTCACGGTGAGCTGGGGAATTCCGTTTTTCATGACTCAATACTAATGTGCGGCTTGCGCTTACCGGCGAATTTTCGCTCTGACCGGAATTGCGGTCAGTGCTCCCGGTATGCGAGATTGGGAATGCGAGAGTGAAGATTCGAGAAGATCTTGCCGATAACAGCTTTAATAGCCTCGCAGACTGGAAGGCCATCATGAGCCGAAAAGCCCGTGTACCGAACTTTGATCAGACTCTGGAAACGCTGCGCGCACACTCCTTCGATGTGACGCCCTGGGCGGAAGTCGCAGGCAGTGTACTGGTGACTAAGTACGGGGCCGGGGCGGTTCTGGCGGCTGCCGCGGACAAGGCTGCGCCGGTTGCCTTTGCCCTGCATCCGGGAGTGCTGGTCGGGGGTCGGGTGGCCCTGCTGCTGGACCGCGGCTATCAGAAGTTCATTAAAACAAACCAATTAGAGCTTCCTGCCACGGCCAGCCAGTTGCACGCGATACACCGGTTCAGCGAAGAATTGAAGCAATTAACCGGCGACATTGATCTGTACAACGAGTCGCTGGGGACGACCAGCGACCTTTACCTTTATGACCGCTTGAAGGGCCGTGAAGCTGTGCAGCAACGCCCGTAAGAAGCAGGAAAAGTGTGGTTGCACATACACCTATTCGTGGGATTTATGGGCACAAATTGTTCCGGGATACAGGTGGTGATAGCCATGGAGCCGGAAGAAAAAGCGGCAGAGCTGGCGGGCGGGAGACATAACCGCCGGACCGCACCTCGCTATGGCGTGGACGAAGAGGCCAGCCTGCTGCTGGTCAATCACGGTTCCACTGTCTCCGGCCGTGTTGTCGATCTCAGCGTGGGCGGTTGTTGCCTGCGCACCAAGGAACGGTATGCTGCCGGATCGATGGTGCGTGTCGAGATCACCTTCCGGACTCGAGGGCTGGCCTTCCGCTTCAGCGGAACGACGCAATGGACCGACAGCTGGAATCTGGTTGGCATCCGGTTTGTGGATGTGCCCTTGCGGCGCAAGGAGGAGCTGGTCGAGGCGCTTTTTGAAGTCGAGGCCGAGAATGCCGCCAAGGCCGCGCGGCAAGCCGCCGAGAAGCGTGCGGCGGAGGAACAAACTGCCGCGCAGGTGTTCTCCGCAGTTTCGGTTGCACAGCGGGCCGAAGAAAATGCGCAGCGGCAATCTCCAGTTCAGATTCCGGCGCGGGCAGTCGTGGCGCGAGTCCATCCCTTGCCGGTTGCTCTGCCGGTTTTGCCCAGAGCGGCTGAACCGCAACCGGCTGTACCGCAACCGGCAGAAGCGCAGGCCGCCAGTTCGCCACAGGCCAAGCCCAACCCTCGCGACCGGCGGGAAGCGTCGCGGGAAGAGGTCGATACCACAGCGGTGATTTATCTCATCAAGATTGCATCGCGGCTGCAAGGACGCATTCTCGACCTGAGCCTGAGCGGCTGCCGCATCCGCACCAACGAACGCTTTCCGGTGGGCATCTATACGCGGGTGGAGACGGAGTTTCGCCTGGAAGGGCTGCCCGTTCGGCTGGGTGGCGTCGTCCAGGCCATTCACGACCGGCACACAATCGGCATTCGCTTCCTGGACGTGAGCAGCCGCAAGCGGGAGCAGGTGGAGCGGTTGATTGAAGATATTAGGGAAGCGAGAGAACAGGGTTAGGGATTAGGGACTAGCGTCTCGCTCCTTGCCATGGCTTTCTGGGCTAGCACCTTGTGGGCGTTGTCCTGGAGGGCTTGGGCTTCGGGGAGGAAGGTAAGTGCCTTCTGGATCATGGGGTCCCAGTCGGCGCGGGCGCGCAGGCCTTCCGTTTCGCCAATCTGCGTGATAAGAACCTGGGACTTGATGCTGATCTTGAGCCAGTCCATTACGCCATTGAGGTCGGCTTCGGTCCAGGGGATCTCCTGGCTGGTGAGGAATTTCTTGAACTCCGCGAGCACCGCTTCGTCCACCTGGAAGTTCTTGTCCACTGCGCGATTGGCCAGATAGACGGGGGCGAAGTGGAAGAAAACATCTTTGTAGAGCAGAGAGTCCTGGAAGCGGTTGGATTTGGGACTCTCGATCTTCTCGTCCGGGGCGATGCCGCCGCCGCCGTAGACTGTGCGTCCAGCGTCAGTGAGCTTGACCTCGCGGCTGGCGGTGTCTGCCGGCTGTACTCCACCGTGGGTGTAGTAGTTGTAAAGCGAGACGCCGGCGTAGTCGCGCTGGATGAGCCGGCCGGAGGGCGTGTAGTAGTGGTACGTGGTGAGAGCCAGCGCCATGGTGTGGTCGGCCATATCGTAGACGGTCTGGACGAGGCCCTTGCCGAAGGTGGTTTCGCCGACAATGAGGGCGCGGTCGTGGTCCTGCAGTGCGCCGGAGACGATCTCCGCGGCTGAGGCCGTTCCACGGTTGACCAGCACAACGATGGGGAAGGTGTGGCCGCCGTTGCCGTGCGTGGCGGTGTAGACCTGGTCGGGGTAGGCGCGTCCGCGCTGGCTGACGATGCCCTGGCCCTTGGCGAGGAGATGGTCGCATACCTCGACTGCCTGGCTGAGCAGGCCGCCGGGGTTGCCGCGCAAGTCAAAAATCAGCCCCTTCAGGTTGCTGAAGCCGTCGATAGCGGTGATGACCTCCTGGGCCGTGGTCTCCTGGAACTGCGACAGGTGGATGTAGGCCACGCCGGGACGAATTTCATAAGCCAAATCCACGGACGGGTGGGGAATCTCGTCGCGAATCAGGTCGAAGACCAGCGGCTTTGGCTGGCCCTCGCGAAGCATGGTGGCCTGAACATGCGTGCCCCGTGGGCCTTTGAGAGCCTTGGCTACCATGTCGGAGGAGGTCAGGCTGGTGGCATTCTTGCTGTCAACATTATTGTCCGGTCTGCCGTCTATGGAGACGATCTTGCCGTCCACCGCGTAGATGATGTCGCCGGGGCGGATGCCGGCGCGGAAGGCGGGCGCGCCCTCGGCGGGATAGACAACATAGACTTTGTTGCCCTGGGGCTGGATGGTCATGCCGACGCCGTAGTAGCGGCCATGCTGCTCCTCACGCATGTGGGCGTAGGCCTTGGGATCGTAGAAGTTGGAGTGCGGGTCGAGCACGCGCAACATGCCGGGAATGGCCCCGTCGTAGATGGCGGTGTCGGCCTTGTCGTTGTCGATGGGTTCGGCGTAGCTCTGCTCCACCAGCGCATAGACATTGGTGAAGGACTTGAGGCTGTCGCGGAGCTGGCTTTGGTCGGCCGCGGACTGGGCCCCCACCCTGCTCTGCAACACGCTGCCCACGACGGCGCAGACGGCAAAAAAAAGGACTACGGTGAATAGGGCGCGGCGGGCGCGGGGAGTCATGGGCGGGAAAAACCTCCGGATTGCGTGTGGCAGACGATAAGGAAAATGCCTGAAAGGTGCATCCCTAAAAGCAAAGTATAGCACTGGTGTGTTTGACGCTGGGCGGAGTTATTGGGCAGCGCAGGGGAGGGGCCGGGGGGCAGAGATCAGGGAACAGGGAACAGGGAACAGGGAACAGGGAACAGACCGAACCTTACCGCCGTCGTGCCCGCTCCCGTTGCAGTTCGCGATACACTTCGCTTTTGGATTGGCCCAGATCGCGGGCAATGCGCTTGAGAGCTTCCTTTTCGTCTATGCCAGCTTCGGTCTGGAGGCGGGCGACGCGGTCGGAAATCCTTTCATGGGTAGCTGATGAGGACTCTGCGCCGGACTGTGCCGGTTGCGCGTGGACCAGCAAAGTCATCTCGCCGCGGATGCGGTCGCGGGCGGCCAGGTCGCAACGAATATCCGCCACGGTTCCGCGCAGAAACTCCTCGTGAATTTTGGTCAGCTCACGGGCCAGTACGACGCGCAGAGCGGGACCAAATACGGATTCGAGATCCGACAAGGTCTCCAGAATGCGGTGCGGCGCTTCGTAAAAGACCAGAGTGCGCGCGGCATTGTTGTGCTGAATCTCGGCGGCCAGCTCTTCGAGCCTGGTTCGCCGCGCACCGGCTTTTTCCGGTAAAAAGCCGATGAAGTGGAACTCGTCGGCGGGCAATCCGGAGGCTACCAGCGCGCTGAGCGCAGCATTGGCTCCGGGGATGGGGATGACCGCGACGCCGGCGGCAATGGCTTGGGCCGCGAGTTGGCTTCCGGGGTCGCTGATGCCCGGCATTCCGGCGTCGGAGACCACGGCGATGCGGCCACCGGCTTGGAGCGCGACTATCAGTTCGGTGGCGCGCTGATGCTCGTTGTGCTGGTGGCAGCTAACGGTGGGGGTGGTGATCTCAAAGTGGTTGAGCAGCTTTTGCGTCTGGCGTGTGTCTTCGCAGGCGATGCGGTCCACGCGGCGAAGCACGTCGAGAGCGCGCAGGGTGATGTCGCCCAGGTTGCCGATGGGGGTGGCGATCAGGTAGAGGCCGGGAGCGAGGGGAGCTTCAGGTTCGGCGGGTATGGACATGATCAATCTCCGGCTTCCTAAGGCATTTTCACAGAGGTGAACTTACCGGAGCTTCGCTCCCGGCCCGGCGCAATTGCTGAATTCCCTATGTGAATCGAGGATATGCCATCAGCGTTCAAGGCTGCCGCTCGGCTGCCTGCGCATGGGAAGAAGCACCATAGGAACGAAGAGCGGCAGGAAAAGGCAAAAAACCAAGACGATCCGGTGTGGGGCGAAGTCCAAGGTTATCAGGGACGCTGTGAGCATCAGGAGTCCCCATACGACAAAGCGAAGAAACCGTACCGCAGAATGTGTGGAGTCTTGCATACCTTCCTCCGGACTTTGCGAGATGCCGTCGTACTGAACACAAGTTTACGCGATTGTCTGGCCTTCTTTACAACGCCAATGAAAACTCTCTAGCCGGCTTTCTCCCGGGCGTCTTCGCGCTCCAGGCGGCGCTGCTCAGCGAGGAGCGACATGGCGCTCATCAGGTTCTGGACGCTGACAATGCCGACGATGCGCCCGCTATCGGCGATGGGAATCAGGGAAAGTCCGCGGCCGGTCTGGATGCGGCGAATAGTGGTTCCCAGCGTGTCGTCGGGGCGCGCCACCTGGAAGGCCTTGGACATGGCCGCCTGCACGTAGCCGTTGCCGTCGGTGCGCAGCGCGTCCACAATGTGCTGGCGACTGATGATGCCCACCAGTTGCGGGCCGCGCACCACGGGAAAATCCTCTTGCAGCGAGTGGACGCAGCGCGACAACGCGCCGGCCAGGGTGTCAGAGGCCGACAGCGAGGCGAAATCCGTGAGCATCACCTCGCGCATATGTACGGTGTCTACCACTGACTGGAAGAAGACGCCCTGGTCCTCGATCTGCGCGCCGATCATGATGAAGAAGCCGGCGATGATCAGCCAGGGACTGTGCAACAACATACCGCCGACCATGGCGATGAGGGCCAGAATCTGGCCCAGCCCGGCAGCCATGCGGCCGGCGGGAGTAAAACCGTGCTTGCGGGCAAAGTTGCCCCGGAGCAGCCTCCCACCGTCCAGTGGGTAAGCGGGCAGCAGGTGCAGAAGGCCCATACCGGCCTGCATCCAAACCATGCTGCGCACTAGCGCGGAGGCCGAAATCCACGGCTGGGCAAAAAGGTTGATATCGCCGCCAGCGCCCAGAAATGTTGCGGCCAGCACCAGCGCCGTGGCCAGATTTGCCACCGGACCTGCCAGAGCCAGGCTAAACTGTCCGCTGCCCTGATTGGAGCCTTCCTGGCTTTCCGGGTCGGCATAAGCAAACATTCCGCCGATGGGCAACAGCAGAATGGCGCGCAACCGCAATCCCAGCCAAGCGGCCACCAGCAGCCGCGCGGTCTCGCGCACGGCTACGGCAGCTACCAGCACCATGAACAATCCCAGGCCGCGCAGAATGCCGGAAGATCCGCTCAGCGCCAGGCAAACGGCGGCCAGAAGCGGGAAAAAGACGTGGACGCGGATTTCGACGCCCATCCAACGGCCCAGCGGAATTGACCAGCCACGCATACAGAATGATTGTAGAGGGTCAGGCCCCGATAAACAGTGGACAGTAGTCAGTGAACAGTGGTCAGTGTTCATGCATGGAGTGTGCGCCGGGAGGGAAATAATCTGTAATACACCTTCATGCGATTGCCCTGACCCCGCCATGCTTCCGGTATGCTGGTTGGCGTGCGCATCATTGCAGGATCGTTTCGTTCCCGTACGCTGGAGGCCCCGCCGGGGGTTGCTACCCGTCCCACAAGCGATCGGCTGCGCGAAACCCTGTTCAATGTGCTGGCGCCCCGGATTGAAGGCGCGGTCTTTCTGGATTTGTACGCCGGCTCGGGCGCAGTGGGCATGGAGGCGCTGAGCCGCGGGGCAGAGCGGGTGGAGTTCGTCGAGCAGGCGCCGGCGGCGCTGAAGGTTTTGCGCGGCAATTTGGAGAGGCTGGGGATCGGGGCGGGATTCCGTGTTCACGCCTGTGCTGTGGGAGCATTTCTGCGGCGCGCCGCGGTTTCAAAGCCCGAAAGCCACGAAAAACGAGAACGCTACGATGTAGTTTTTCTGGACCCGCCCTGGGATGACGCGGAGGAATACGCGGCGACGCTGGGCTTGCTGGGCGGCTCGGCTGCGGGGCTGCTGGCCGCGGATGCGCTGGTGATCGCCGAGCATCGGCGCAAGGAACNNGATTGAGTGCGGATTCAACCGGCTCGCGGGGTAGATCGTTCGCTGGTCTCACTGATCGGGGAGGGAAATCGGGTTCAATTTCCATTCTTTTTCCATTTCAGACGAAGAGATTTTGCGATTTCAGGTCACAAAACCGCCGATTGTGAGCGAGGTCACTGCCGACCCATTGACAGCGGCAGACAGGAGGAGAAAAATGGCGAAGCGGGGTATTCTGAGCCGTTTTATGTGGTCTATGGAGGGAAAGTGAAAAACGCAGGGAAGATGCTTGTTATTGGAATGATCGGTTTTCTTAGCGCGGGGTTGTTGCTGAGCGGCTGCAAGTCGGCGCCGGAATTGACCAAGGCCAACGCGCTGGCCTTGATCCAAGCCAAGTATGACCAGACTCCAGCGGCGGGTGTGGCCATTGCTGTCGATGTGCAGGGGCTGAAGGACGGCGTGACCGCCAAATATTGGGAAAAGGCCACGGTTTATCCCAACAGAATCTGGGGTGACTTCAAGGTGACAGCTGATGGCATGAAGGTGCTCAAGCTGTCCGATGGCGGCAGCATACTCAAGTGGCGTCCGGATCACGATCCCGATCCGAACTATGCGGTGGTGGTGACCTCGATGGCCACCAGTCATCTCAAGGCGCAGGATGTACAGGACCCTCAGGATGAAGTGCTTCCCGGCGCGGCGACGGCCAAAGGAGCTGATTTTAACGAGGTTGTGAATCTGGACAGTTTGCCGGCCCCGCTGGTGAAAATTGCGCACAACGCGATCAACAAGCTGGTCAACAAGCGCCATGCCGACTTTGCCTTCGAAAACGGGGCTTGGGTACTGCACTCGATTGAATAAAGAGGAGATTTTTCCAGGGGTGGAGCGGGAATCGAGTTGTTCTTGCGTGCCGTGCCAGATGGGAGGATACTACTGGCATGGCTACACAGCCCATCGTCGACCGCTTCGTCCCCTTGGAAGAGTACCTCTCCACGGTCTACGAGCCTGACTGCGAGTACGACGATGGCGTGGTCGTGGAGCGCAACTTGGGAGAATTCGAGCACGCCTTTCTGCAAACGATTCTGGCCGCGCTCTTTACGAACAATATGGAGGCGTGGGGAGTGTATGGCCTCACCGAGCAGCACGTCCAGATCAAGCCCCGAAAGTATTTTGTACCCGATGTGAGCGTGCTCCGTATGGACGCCGCTGCCGACGATATTCTGACCCACCCGCCTCTGATCGTGATTGAGATCCTTTCGCCGGAGGACACTCTTCCCCGTTCCGCGAAGAAGGCCGCCGAGTACTTTCAATTTGGCGTCGAGCATATCTGGGTGATCGACCCGCGCGCCCGAGCCGCCTATCGCGGAACGGAGTTGGGGCTGGAGCGGGTTTCCAGTGGAGAACTGGCCGTCGAGGGTACGCCGATCCTGGTCAGCACTGCCGAATTGTTTGCCAAGCTGGACCGGATTCGAGAGGGGAAGTTGAAGCAGTAATGCGATTTTGAGTTTTGTTAGTTGACCCCACCCCGATTTCTTGCTATTGTTAAAAGGTTGCGCAAGAACGCTTCTATCCGTGTGTCTTGACGGCGGAAGCGTAGGGGCAGGCCGGTCCGGCTGAAGCTGGCGGCGCTGATTCCCAAGGCTAGGGCAGTTCGCTGCCCAGACAGGCTCCCGGAATCGCTCTTTTCTTGCAAGGGCAGGGACAAATCGCTACGGCGCCCGCGCGTTCTCCACCTTGGAGGGCTATGCGGGCCGGAACCGGCGAAACGGAGTTGGCTTTCCAGAGATTTGGAAACGCCCGGCCACCGTCCCGGTTCTCGTCTGAGATTGGAACGAAGGCAGACGCGAAGCAGCACAGCAGGGCTTCCGTGCGCGTGCGCGATCAGGAATGGTTGCGCTCTTGTCGCGGGTGAGCCCCAAAGGCTTGCGTGTGCGTTCGAGCAGGATGGGTCAAGTTTTTTGGCGTTAAGGAGTTGTTGGTTTGCCTACATTCAATCAGTTGGTTCGCAAGGGGCGCACGGCCCCGCGGTACAAGACGGCGTCCCCTGCCTTGCAGGCCTCGCCGCAGCGGCGCGGAGTTTGCACCCGCGTGTATACGCAGACACCCAAGAAGCCGAACTCGGCGTTGCGCAAGGTAGCCCGCGTGAGGCTGACAAACGGGATCGAGGTCACCACCTATATTCCCGGCATCGGCCACAACCTTCAGGAGCACTCGATTGTGCTGATTCGCGGCGGGAGAGTGAAGGATCTGCCTGGGGTTCGCTATCACGTGGTGCGGGGGACGCTGGATTCGGTGGGCGTGGCCGAGCGCAAGCAGAGCCGGTCGAAGTACGGAGCCAAGCGCGCCAAGGGCGGCGCGGCGAAGAAGTAGAAAAGCAGGGAACAGGGATCAGGGAGCAGGGAACAGAACGGCTCTGAAACTGATCGCTGACGACTGGTAACGCGGTTCCGGGACGGTTGACTTGGATCCGGACTGGGGCAAGAGAAGCGGCGCTGGAAGCCGAGAGGATTTAGAGGATTATGCCGAGAAAAGGGCACATTGCGAAGCGGGAAGTGGCGGCGGACCCGGTTTACGGATCTACGCTGGTCACCAAATTTGTCAACTCGATGATGTGGGGCGGCAAGAAGTCGACGGCCCAGAACATCTTCTATGCAGCGATGAAGAACCTCGAAGAGAAGGGCGGCGGCGACGATGCCCTCAAGCTCTTCAAGAAGGCGGT
>PMGP01000249.1:7071-8747 GCA_003156235.1 Acidobacteriaceae bacterium | reverse complement strand
TCTTCAATGAACTTCTGACTCATCAAACTAGTTCGCACGCCAATGCCCCTCCCGGCTTTGCACTCCCCTGCTCGCCCACGGTGCAATTCTTCCCGTCCTCTTGCCATTTCTATGCATCTCTAGATAGAGTTGCTTTCACGCGGAGCCTTCTCGGGAGCTCGACCCCGCGGGTTGCCGTGAGCGGTTTTTTCGATCCCTCTTTCCCAAGGTCGGTTCGTATGACTTCCCTGCCCGCTGTTGAAGTTGCCGGTCCTGTTCCAGTTGCCCAACCTGTTTCTGCCGTTGGCAGCCAGGACATCGACTCCACGCTGCGCGAAAACCGTGTCTTTCCGCCGTCACCGGAGTTCAGCGCCAAGGCTCACATCAAGAGTCTCGATCAGTACGAGAGCCTCTACAAGCAGTCCATCGACGACCCTGAGACCTTCTGGGCCGGCGTCGCGCAGGAGCTGCATTGGTTCAAGCCATGGGACAAGGTGCTCGACTGGAATCTTCCATCGGCTCAATGGTTTGTGGGTGGAAAGTTAAACCTATGCTACAACTGCGTGGATCGCCATGCGCTTGGCGACCGCAGCGGCAAAACCGCGCTCATCTGGGAGGGTGAGCCGGGCGAGGTGCGCCGACTGACCTACGCCGAACTGCACATAGAAGTACAGCGTTTTGCCAACGCCCTCAAGTCGCTGGGCATCCGCAAAGGCGACCGCGTCGCTGTGTATATGGGTATGACCCCGGAGCTGGCCATTGCCCTGCTGGCCTGCGCGCGGATCGGCGCGATTCACTCGGTCATCTTCGGCGGATTTGCCGCCAACGCCATCGCCGACCGCGTCAACGACTCAGGCTGCGTCGCTATCCTCACCCAGGACTCCAGCTACCGCCGCGGCAACGAAATCCAGCTCAAACGCACCGTTGACGAGGCCATGAACGCCTGCCACACGGTAAAGCACGTAGTCGTCTTCCGCCGCACCGGCTCGCCAGTCAAAATGGTTGAGGGCCGCGACCACTGGTGGCACGACCTGATGGCCGCCGCCAGCGCCGAGTGCCCCGCTGAAGAGCTGGACTCAGAGGATCCGTTGTACATCCTGTATACCTCCGGCACCACCGGCAAGCCCAAGGGCCTGGTTCACACCACCGGCGGCTATGCCGTTCAGACCTACATCACCGCCAAGTACGTCTTCGACCTGAAAGACGAGGACATCTACTGGTGTACGGCCGACATCGGCTGGGTCACCGGCCACTCTTACGTTGTGTATGGCCCCTTGCAGAACGGCGCAACCGTGCTGATGTACGAGGGCGCGCCGAACTGGCCCGATTTTTCCAGATTTTGGAAGATCATCGACGACCATCAGGTCACCATCTTCTACACCGCGCCCACCGCCATCCGCGCTTTCATGAAGTGGGGAGACCAGCACGTCGAAAAGCACGATCTCCGATCTCTCAGGCTCCTTGGCACTGTGGGTGAACCAATAAATCCCGAAGCCTGGATGTGGTACCGNNACGCGGCCCTTCTTCGGCATTCAGCCGGAGGTGGTCAACAAGCAAGGAGAGCCGGTCCCCGCCGGCCACGGCGGCCTGCTCATCGTCCGCAAGCCATGGCCTTCGATGGCCCGCACCATCTACGGCGACCACGACCGCTACCGCAAGACCTACTGGAGCGACATCGAGGGCTGCTACTTCACCGG
>PMGP01000249.1:4926-7010 GCA_003156235.1 Acidobacteriaceae bacterium | reverse complement strand
CTCAAGGGCCAGGCCATCTCCGCCTTCGTCACGCTGGAATCCGGCAACGAGCCCGGCAACGAGTTAAAGGACGAGTTGCGTAAATGGGTCTCCAAAGAGATCGGTTCACTTGCACGCCCCGACGACATCCGCTTCACCGAGTCCCTACCCAAGACCCGCAGCGGCAAGATCATGCGGCGCCTGCTCAGGGAACTGGCCACTCACGGCGAGATCACCGGAGACATCACCACGCTCGAAGACTTCACCGTGATCGCCAAGCTGCGCGAGGCGGAAGAAGGATAAGCAGCGTTTCAGATCCGGAAGTCGTCGGGGCGCCAGTTTTGGATGCGTTCCTTGATCTCCTTGCGAGTCAGATTATGCTCGAGCGCCTGTTTGGCCAGTTCCACCACCTCATCATCGGCGGCAAAACGCAGGCCGATCAACTGATCCTCTGTGAGGCGATAGATCTGTGAATGCCATTCAGTGGGGGCCAGCGATTGCAGGCGCAGCCGCTCTTCAAGGCGAATCACGCGGTCCTGCACCTTGAGCGGATATGTGCGCAGCTTGATAAAGGGGATGAACACCAGCAGCGAAAGCACCAGGAACCATGCGCCTGCGACAGGATCTTGTTTCCAATGGTGAAGCAGGTGGAAGACGGCGAAGACCAGGTTGGAGATCAGGACGACGAACATCACATAGTGGAACTGCGGATCAATCTTTCCGTGGTTCTTTAGATTCTGTGGAGAGGATTTGCTCATGCTCGACCTTGTTTTCTGTCAGGCCGGAGTTGGCTGTCGTGGCAGTCATTGTTTCCGCTGAACCGCCGGCTGCGGCGCTGGGGACCTGCACACCTGCGCTTAGGGGATTCTCAGCGGAGCGGCCCGGAGCTGTCAACGCAAATAAATTCTCCGGCGTCAGAATCTGCGGATGTTTGGGGATGATATGGTGACGGCCGCGCACAACGTAATCCACGACTATGGCCCCGGCAAGGTAGGGATTGACCAGCGCGATGGGGACGGCAATACCGGTGGAGATCAACGACGCGGCCACACCGTGGTTGGCGCGGCTGTGACGGCGATAGCCGGGAATCTGCGGGATCACGAAGATCGACAGTTGAGTCCCAGGATGCTTACTGGCATAGCGCTCGAGATTGTAAGCCGTTTGTGAGGGGGTGGTCATGCCCGCATCAGGAAAGATGCTGCGGTGGAAGGCGTTGGGTAGATAGAAATTCAGTATACGGCGTGAAAAGTCCGCGCAGTTGTTAAAGAAGAATTCGAAGTGGGAACTATTGCCGCCGGCGTTCATGCGCGCGATCAATGCGTCATCCTGCTCTTCAGTGGTCTCAAACCGGAAGGCATAGATGCGCCGCTCATAGGAGACGCCCACAAGCTGGGTCCAGCCGCCATGCGCAATATTGCCGGGAATCAGGTCTTCGCCCAGGCTGAGCAGATGAGCTTCGTGATAGCGGCTGCGCAGATTATGAACGGTCTCGCGGTCAACACGTGCGGGAACCTGGGAGGCTTCCTCGACGGAATAGAGGTAAGGGATCAGTGGAATCGCCACCCAGTCATATCCGGAAATTCCCTGGTAGCGAGAAATAACAGAACCGAGTTCGCCAGCCTGGCAGCGGCGCAGCTTGACGGGAGTTTCGGCGCAGATGCGCTGAAAATATACGGCATTGTGCCCGGTTGGGTTTACCGAGCCAAAAAAACCATACGGCTCCTCCATCAGCAACGCGGCCTGTGCCCGGCTCCGTGCTGGTGAGAAGGCCAAAATCGCAAAGGCCATGAGAGCAAATGCAATAGTGCACGGTTTCCCCGTCGAAAGCATTGGTCCTCCTTGGTCAATATTGAACACCTTTAGTATGCCCTACTTTCGATAAATGGTCAGCATTTTTTTGATGTGATTTCCGGCAACCGGCTTGCCGGAGCGAAGGCTCAATCCACGATATCGCCTCGGTTCGCGAAATCTATAGAGTATGTACACCGTTTGACGTATTTTGTTACGCACATATCTGTGAAAATACGAATAAATCCGCCAAATCGATAGAAGCTATCTCATAAACCGGTATTGAAAGGGCATGGCTTTAGCCGTGCCGCAAAATG
>PMGP01000249.1:1428-4873 GCA_003156235.1 Acidobacteriaceae bacterium | reverse complement strand
TTCAATAAAGTAGTGGGCTTTAGCCCCTGAGGGACGCTTTTATTAGGACAAGTAGTTGTTTATGAGATGACTTCAAGTGACACTTCAGAATCAGAAGCCCAGCATCACCGGTTCCATCTCCAGCCGAATGCCAAAGCGCTCCTCGACAGCAGCGGTGATCTGTCCGGCGAGCGCCAAAATCTCCGCTGCGCTGGCGCCGCCGCGATTGACGAGCGCCAGAGTGTGCCGGCTGGAGATAGCGGCAGCACCCAGCGCGTACCCCTTGGCAAAGCCGGCCTGCTCAATCAGCCAGGCTGCCGGAAACTTGACCTGCCCCTGATTCTCTGCCTCCGGTCCGGCGGGAAAGCGCGGCGGAGCTTTTTCCACAGCGTCCGCAATCTGACGGAATTGTTCATCAGTCACTATAGGATTTTTGAAGAAGCTGCCCGCGCTACGGCAATCAGAGTCGCCCTCGACGATCAACATTCCCTTGGCCTGCCGGATCAGGCGCACCTGAGCCGCCACCTCGGCAAGGCTCGGTTGCACGCCTTCCGGAAAGGCCTTTTGTAGCTCCGCGTAGCGCCGCGTCGGCGCGCCGCCGGGCGTCAGCCGGTAATCCACACGCGTGACGATGTACCGCCCGCGATCCTCCGAGTTGAAGCGGCTGCGGCGATAGGCAAAGCCGCATTCCGCTGCCGCAAACTCGACGAACTCATGCTTTTGGAGATCGTAGGCCCTCACACGTTCGATTGCCGAGGCCACCTCCTGACCGTAAGCGCCTACGTTTTGCACCGGTGTCCCGCCCGCCGTACCGGGAATGCCGGCCAGGCACTCAATGCCCGCACAATTCTCCAGCACCGTCCGCTGCACAAAACCGTTCCAGTCTTCTCCTGCCGCAACGCGATAGATCCTCTGCTCCGCTTGGCCAGTTTCGTCCGGCGTGTTCATCGCCAAAATGCCGCGCAACCCTATCCGCAAGACCAAGCCATCAAATCCGGCGTCGGAGACGAGCAGATTGCTGCCGCCGCCCAGCACAAACAGCGGTACTCTGCGCTCGCCGGCCCAGGCGGCAGCCTCGGCAATCTCCTCTTCGCTTGCAGCCTCCGCAAACCAGCGCGCTGGACCGCCTATACCAAAGGTGGTGAACGGCGCAAGCGGCTTGTTTTCTTCGATCAGCATCGCTACAAGGCTACACTACTGTGGGTTGGCACAGGAAAAGTCGCAGACTACTTCTTTACTTGGATGTGGGACTCTTATCTTGAGCGGCAGGGATCTTCGAGCGAGGTATCTTCTCTTTCGGCTTCAATGGGATGGGAATCACCTGCACCTTTTCTACCCCATCGACTGCGATGATGAAGGGATTGCCTCGAGCTGCTTCTTCAATGAGTTGCTCGAAGTTGGCTAATACTTCGTGAATGTCGATGACTCGCATCGTGTTGCCTCATGGGTTCGAGTAAGACTATCCATAATCATCGGCGAAATATTTCTTCTCTTCAACGTCAAACGGCCTCCCGCGTAGGGAGGCCGACTAGCGGTTCAGCATGTCGTCTGTGAATCAGTGGCCTCTTGCGTCAACGGGCAGCTTTTGCACCTTGCTGTGCTTGATCGAGTAGCCGAAGTAGATCACGAAACCAGCCAACATCCAAACGATCATCGCCGTCCAAGTGGGAAACAGCGGCAGTTTGGTCATCAGGTAAACCGCCGTGACAATGCCCAGGATAGGTACCAGCGGCACCAGCGGCGTCTTGAAGGGCCTGTGCAGATCGGGGTGACGGACGCGCAGAATCCACACTCCTGCGCAGACAATAGTGAAGGCCAGCAGTGTGCCGATATTCACCAGCTCCGCCAGCCGGTTGATGGGCAACAGTGCGGGCATGACGGCAACCACCAAGCCGACGGCGATGGTCGAAATCCATGGCGTACGGAATTTGGGATGAATAGCAGAGGCCCACTTGGGCAACAATCCGTCCTTGGACATTGAAAAGAAAACGCGGGATTGGCCCAGCAGCATGACCAGCATCACGGTCGCCAGCCCGAAGACCGCGCCGATACTCACCAGCATCTCTCCCCAGCCGATGCCGGTTACCTTGATGCCCAGCGCCACGGGAGCTTCCACGTTGAGCTCCTTGTAGTTCTTCAGGCCGGTGAGGATGGTGGATACGAGGATGTAGAGCACTGTGCAGACCGCCAGCGAACCCAGGATGCCGATGGGCATATCCCGCTGAGGATTTTTAGCCTCCTGAGCCGCGGTGGAAACGGCGTCGAAGCCGATATACGCGAAGAAGACCGAGGCCGCGCCAAGCGCGATGCCGTTCAAGCCGAAGTTGCCATGTCCGTCGGGAGGCGGAATAAAGGGGTGCCAGTTGTGCATGGCCAGGGATGGATGAAGAAAGAGAAAATAGCCTCCCAGAACAATGAAGATGCCTACGATGGTCAGCTTCACCAGCACAATGACCGAATTGAAATTGGCCGACTCCTTGATGCCGATGACCAGAATGGTGGTGATCGCAAGAATGGCCAACATGGCCACCAGGTTGAAGACTCCGGTTGCGTGTGGCAACGCCGACGCGACAACCGGCATACCTGTCAAGCTGTCTACTGAAGGCAGCGAGGCGCGCGCCATCCACTGGTTCTGATAAAAGACCAGGGCAGTACCCGGCGTGGCGGTCAGTTGTGGCGGAATGTAGATATGCAGCTGCGCCAACAGACCGTTGAAATATCCCGACCAACCGGAGGCTACGGTGGCAGCGCCAAAAGCGTACTCCAGCACCAGGTCCCAGCCGATAATCCAGGCCACAAACTCACCCAGCGTGGCGTAGCCGTAGGTGTAAGCCGAACCGGCGATGGGAATGATGGAGGCGAACTCGGCATAGCACAGGCCGGCGAAGGCACAGACGATGCCGGCCAGCACAAAGCTCAACGAAACAGCAGGCCCGGCGTGCAAGGCTGCGGCCTGGCCGGTGAGCACAAAAATGCCGGCGCCGATGATGGCGCCAATGCCCAGTGTGACAAGGTTCAGCGCGCCCAGCGAACGCTTGAGCGTGTGTTCGCCCTGTTCACCAGCCTCTTTCGAGAGCAACGACATGGGTTTGATGCGCAGCAGTCTGGACATGAATCAGGAACTCCCTCCATCGGAGTTTGAAACGGAATAACTTTCATTGTTACAAAATGTTGGGTGCCCCATCCTTCGCGCTTTTTGCGAAAGGTGGGATGCCAGAACTCCTCCGCGACCAGAACAAATACACCGGAATGCCGAGCAGAACCAGCACCAGCCCCGGCCACGTGTACTGTGGCTTGTATCGCAATAATACGACACATATCCACCCTGCGAGGACGATGTAAAGCGCCGGCAGCACCGGGTAGCCCAGCGCCTTGTAAGGCCGAGGAGCATCTGGTTTTTTAAAGCGCAGCACAAACAGGCCCACGATGGTGAGAATGTAAAACACCAGCACCGCGAAGATGATGT
>PMGP01000249.1:0-1398 GCA_003156235.1 Acidobacteriaceae bacterium | reverse complement strand
TTCCATTGGCGCAGCCAAAGGTGGAGATGAGAATCGCCGCGGCCATCAGATACGCTCCGCCGGAGTGGAAGATCTGCTCCAGTGCCGCCGTCGCCACGCGATCCTCGGTCGCGTACTGAATTCCGCGCGCCATCACCGTAGAGCCGTGCGCGTCGCCCTGCATGGGCAAAACCAGCAGATAGCTCAGCGAGACCAGAAAATAGATCACCAGCACAAATCCCGTGCCCAGAATCAGCGAGAGCGGAATGTTCCGCCGGGGATTTTTTACCTCGCCGGCCGTGAAGGNNAGGTGATGTTGTTCCATGCGTCGGAAGAAAACAGCGAGCCCACCTGCACCACGGCCAGAATCACCAGCACGTTGACCAGCACCATTGGGCCGCCCACGCCCACCTGAACCGGATGCAATGAGTGCCATCCGGCATTTTTCCAGAACTGGCTCCAGCCTGCGCCGAAGTTGGCCTCCCAGGCTGTAGCGTTGCGTCCCACCGTGAAGGCCAGCAGAATCAGCGCCGCAAGTGACAGCGCCTTGGCTGTCGTAAAAACGTTCTGGATCAGCGCACCGAGTTTCACTCCGAAGATGTTCACCACCGCGAGAAAGATCACGATGACGATGCCGGTCAGGTTGGCGGTGTTGACGCCGATCTCCATGTTGCCCAGCACCATCGGCCCTACCGGCAGCGCGGGCACATGAGCGATGTGCCAGAGCCAGTGGGTCGTCGAGACAGCCGGGAAAAAAACGCCCATAAACTTGCCAAAGGCCACCGCGACGGCGGCGATGGTTCCCGTCTGAATGACCAGAAAGAGCGTCCAGCCGTAAAGAAATCCCCACAGCGGCCCCAGCGATTCGCGCAGGTAGACGTACTGGCCGCCGGCCTTGGGCATCATGGCCGCCAGTTCGCCATAGCTGAGCGCGGCGGTGAAGGTCAGGATCGCCGTGACCACCCACGCGCCCAGAAAAAGCGCCGGGGAGCTGGTGCCGCGGGCAATGTCCGCCCCGACAATGTAGATGCCGGAGCCGATCATCGAGCCGACCACCAGCGCCGTCGAGCTGAAGAGTCCAAGACTCTGCACCAGTCCGGAAGGGTTGGCTGGAACTTCGGAGGCGGAAATAGGATTGGAGCTTGAAATAGTCACTTGAAGATGTTTTATCGGATTTGGGCGCGAATGTCTTTCATTTTCTCAAAGTGTATGAAATCTGGACACATGAGCCACTTGCAAAATTCAAAGAGGAGTGCAAGTAGTGTCAGTCCCCCACCAGCATCGCTGACCCACGGAAGATGAAACGGGTAGCAGCAATTCGCTAACTTGCTAACTCGCTCGTCTCCGCGTAGCGGAGGCTAACTTGCTGCACTTGTTCAAAAAACTTTGGGTGCCCCACCCTCGCCGTCCTGAGCGAAG
>PMGP01000172.1:3170-7160 GCA_003156235.1 Acidobacteriaceae bacterium | reverse complement strand
ACCTCAAGACCAGCATCGATGCAGTGAAGAAGACCGGCAAGCATGCGCAAGGCGCGATTTGCTATACCGTCAGCCCCCTGCACACCGTTGAGGCTTATGCGGAGAGGTCCGAACAATTGAAGGAGATGGGATGCGACTCCATCTGCATCAAGGACATGGCCGCTCTGCTGAGGCCGCAGCCCGCATACGATCTGGTGAAGGCCATCAAGCGCAGGTGCGGCAATGAGACGCTGGTTCATGTTCATACGCATGCGACTACCGGAGTCACCATGGTCTCTCTGATGAAGGCCATTGAGGCTGGGTGCGACATCGTGGATACCGCGGTCAGCTCCCTGTCGCTGGGGCCGGGTCATAACCCCACGGAAAGCCTGGTCGAATTGCTGGAAGGAACAGGGTATGAGACCCGCATCGATCTGGAACGCGTGCAGCGCGTGTCGAACCACTTTGCTCAAATCCGCCCGCGCTACAAGGAGTTCTTCAGCGAGAATATCGGTGTGGATACGGAGATCTTCAAGAGTCAGATTCCGGGCGGAATGATCTCCAACATGGAGAGCCAACTAAGAGGACAGGGCGCGGGCGACAGGCTGAAGGAAGTGCTGGAGGAGGTTCCGAGGGTTCGCAAGGATTCCGGCTATCCGCCGCTGGTGACGCCTACGAGCCAGATCGTCGGCTCGCAAGCAGTTTTTAATGTCCTGATGGGCAAGTACAAAGTGCTGACCGGAGAGTTTGCCGACCTGATACTGGGCTACTACGGGAGTACCCTAGGCAAAAAAGATCCCGAGGTGCTGAAACAGGCCGAGGCCCAAGCGAAGAAGCAGGCGATTACGGTTCGTCCCGCCGACTTGCTCAAGCCGGAGTGGGAGAAATTGAGCGCCACCGCGAATGCCTTGAAGGGATCAAACGGCAGCGATGAAGACGTGCTGACCTATGCGATGTTTCCCAAGATTGCGCCCGGTTTCTTCGAGAGCCGCGCGCAGGGCCGGAAGAATGTGGGCAAGGATCCGTCGGGCAGCGCGCCAGAGTCGAAAGCAGCGGATCAGAAAGCACCCGCGGCGGCGGGCGGCAAACCGGCCTTGGGCGCAAAAGTGAACTATGTGATTACGATGAATGGCAAAGAGCACCGGGTTACCGTGGCTCCGGAAAAATAAAAGTATTCATGCCGACGAATCCAGTAGACGAATTCAGGAGTAGGGATGGCGAAGCAAGCAAAGAGTGCAATAAAAACCATGGCCGAGAAGCTGACCGACCTGAGCGCAAAGCGCGTGAAGCTCGAACAAGGCGGCGGCCAGGCGCGCATCGATAAACAGCACGCGGCCGGAAAATTGACGGCGCGGGAACGGATTGCCCGGCTGGTGGACCAAGGCAGCTTCCAGGAGATCGGATTATTTGCCCTGCACCGCTCGACCTATTTCGGGATGGCGGGAAAAGAGATGCCCGCCGATGGAGTAGTGACCGGATGCGCGCAGATCGACGGACGCCAGGTGCATTTGGCCAGCCAGGATTTCACCGTGGGGGGCGGATCAGCCGGCGAGACGCACAACGACAAGGTTGTGGACATGATGCGCCTATCCCTCAAGACGGGCAGCCCTTTCGTCTTCATCAACGACTCGGGCGGCGCGCGCGTTCAGGAGGGCATAGACAGCCTGGCCGGATATGGCCGCGTGTTTTATCACAATGTTCTGCTCTCGGGAGTGGTGCCGCAGATTTCGCTGATTTGCGGACCGTGCGCGGGNNTGGGCGGCCCTCAGGCGCACATGAATCACTCGGGAGTGATTCACCTAATTGCCCAGAACGACGACGAAGCGGCTCATCTTTGCCGGCGGCTGCTCAGCTTCCTGCCATCCAACAACTTAGAAGATGCGCCACGCGCGGCCTTCAATCTGCCTATCGAATTTGATCCGGAGTTGAACGGAATTGTTCCGGTGGACAACAAGGCTGCTTATGACGTGCGGGAAGTTATTACGCGCGTTTTGGACTATCAGGATTTTTTTGAGATTCAGCCGGGATTCGCTCCTAACATCGTGATCGGCTTCGGGCGGCTGCAAGGCCGGCCGGTGGGCATCATTGCCAGCCAGCCGAATCACCTGGCCGGCGTGCTGGACATCAATGCCTCCGATAAGTCAGCGCGCTTTGTCCGCTTCTGCAATGCCTTCAACATTCCGTTGATTACGTTTGTGGATGTGCCGGGCTTTCTTCCCGGAGTGGAGCAGGAACGCGGCGGCATCATCCGTCACGGCGCCAAGCTGCTGTTTGCATACTCCGCCGCGACGGTTCCGAAGATCACGGTGGTGCTTCGCAAGGCTTATGGCGGCGCGTATATTGCCATGTGCTGCAAGGACCTGGGCGCTGACCGGGTTGTGGCCTGGCCCACGGCGGAGATTGCGGTGATGGGCGCGGAAGGCGCGGCGGAGATCGTCTTCCGGCGCGAGATCGATGCTGCCGAGGACAAGGCTGGGCGGCGCCAGGAATTGGTGGACGAGTATCGCGAAACGTTTTCCAACCCCTTTGTCGCGGCAGGCCGGCGGCTGGTGGATGACATTATCGACCCGTCCGAGACCAGAAAGTATCTGGTGGATGCTCTTGAATCGCTGCACTCCAAGCGTGAGTTGCGGCCTCCAAAGAAACATGGATTGATTCCGCTATAACGAGGAGCCACGCGTGGCAGTGAAATCAGCAGATTTAGTTCGGGATTTGTCTGAGCGGCAATTGGCGATGGAACGCCAACTGGGCGAAGTTGCCGGCGCAGTCAAGGCATTGCAGGCTCGCGTGGCCGAACTCAGCCAGCCCGCGGCGGCGGCGACTCCGGCGGCAGGAGTGAATGCAGCGGCGAAGGAAGTAGTTACGCCTGAAATTCTGGTGGTGATTACCGCGGCTGTAACCGCGTATTTGGGCAAGAAGGTCCGCATCCGCTCGGCAAAGTTGCTGCAAACGCCTCGCGATGTTGTGAATTCATGGTCGCAACAGGGGCGCGCGATCGTTCAGGCCTCTCATCATCCGCGGATCAGGGGCTGATGTGCGAAAGTTTGTAGAAGGAAGGAACGGGTTAACTTGAAACTTCAGATTTCAATTGACGGAAAGACCTACGAGACTGAAGTTGAAGTCTTGGAAGATGACGCGATNNGTGCAAACTCCGCTTGCGGAAACAAGGGAAAGCGCCGGCGAAGATAAACTGTGCCGCAGCCCCGTGACGGGCGTCGTAATCAAAGTGAATGTTGCGCCGGGTCATGCAATTCAGGCCAACGATCTGATCATGGTGCTCGAAGCCATGAAGATGGAAACTAATGTTACGGCGCCCAACGCCGGAACAGTGAAGAACGTGCGGGTGGCGGAGGGCGGTTCGGTGAAGTTGAATCAAGTTGTCGTTGAATTTGAATGATAGCTTCCCCCTCAGAGCGTTCGCCATCCCCATCGAAAAGGAATTCATGAGCGGCGTTGATGAAGATTTAAAACTTATTCCCGGAATCAAGTTCATAGACCACGTGGCCATCGCCGTGAAGCAGGGCGAACTGGACCGCCAGGTTGAGGCCTACAAGTTGCTGGGCTTTCATGAAGTGCATCGGGAAGAAGTGCTGGGAGTAGATCAAGTGCGCGAAGCGTTGCTGCGCGTCGGCGACGGTCCCAACCTGATTCAGTTGATTGAGCCTTTGACCGCGGATTCTCCGGTGCAAAAACTGATCGACAGAAACGGCGGGCGCGGCGGGCTGGCTCATCTCGCTTTCCGCGTGGAAAGCGCGCAGCAGGCCTTCGACGCGATGAAGGCAAGCGGGTTTCAACTTATCGACAAGGCGCCGCGCATAGGCTCGCGAGGAACAACGGTCTTCTTTGTTCATCCCAAGTCGAGAACAGACAATCCATTCGGGTTCCTCATCGAAATTGTCGAAGACCCTGAAAGCAAGTGAAAGATATGGCCAGCGATCATCTTCTTCAGGAGTTTCCTCCCGTCAGCACTGAGTCGTGGGAGGAAGTTATCCGCAAAGACCTGAAGGGCGC
>PMGP01000172.1:0-3077 GCA_003156235.1 Acidobacteriaceae bacterium | reverse complement strand
CTTGCTGGAGCCGAGGAGATTGCCTTCAGCAATGCTCATTTCGAAAATGCTACTGACCTGGAAATGCTTCTAGCCAAACTTGAAGAGATTCCGGTGCATTTTGAAAATGCCGGCGAGCCGCAACTTCGTCTTTTAGTCGAACGGCTGAACTCGCAACAAAGACTTTCTCCGGTTTCGACCGGCTGGAATCCGCTTTCCAACCTGGACTTTGCGGCAGAAGTGATTGCGACCGCGCCTTCCGCGCTTTTGCCATTCACTCTACGTGGCGAAGAATTTGAAGAGTCGGGAGCGACCGCCGTCGAGGAAGTTGGATTCACATTGGCGGCTGCGATCGATTTCATGGCCGGGATGCAAGAGCGCAACGTGGACGCCGATCGCGCAGCGGCTTCAATTTATTTTTCATTTTCAATCGGGGCTAACTTTTTCTTCCAGATTGCCAAGCTGCGCGCATTTCGCATGATGTGGGCGCAAGCCGTGGAGAGCTTTGGCGGAAGGCGTGAAAGCGCGAAGGCGCACATTCACGCCCGCACCTCGCGCTGGAATGAGACGATCTACGCTTCCCGCGCCAACATTCTGCGCGGAACCACCGAGGCGATGTCAGCGGTTTTTGGCGGAGCGGATTCCATCACTGTTGCGCCATACGACGAGTGTTACAAGACGCCGGATGAAACCAGCCGGCGGATGGCGCGGAACACGCAAATCATTCTCAAACAAGAGGCGCTGTTGTCTCGCGTTGCCGACCCCGGCGCCGGGTCATACTGCCTGGAAGTTATCACCGATTTTATTTCCCGCGAGGGTTGGAAAGTAATGCAGGGAATCGAAGCCGCCGGCGGCTACCAGAAGGCTGTGAAGGATGGACTCATTGCGCAGGCGCTGGAAAAATCGCTGGCCGCCAGGGAAGAAGCGGTTTCGTCACGCCGCCGTATTTTTACCGGGACCAGCCAGCACGCCATTTTTTCCGAGAAAGTATTGGATCGCATTGATTTTTCGCGCGTCTCTGCTGGAAGGCGCGGCACGCGGCTGTATGAGCAACTTCGACTGCGCACGGAACGCCACGTTGCCCAGGGCGGCAAGAACCCGCGTGTGCTGATGGCCGAAATCGGAGACGCAAAGATGCGCTCGGCGCGTTCCAACTTCGCGGCCAACTTTTTTGCCTGCGCTGGCTTCGATCTTGTTGCCAAGCGATTTACCAGCGCCGACAGGATCGCCGCGAGCGACGCCGATTTGATTGTGCTGTGCAGCTCCGATGCGGAGTACCTTGCGCTGGCTACGGATGTTATAGCCAGGTTGAAGGCGCTTAAGCGCGAGACCCCGGTGATCGTCGCGGGCTATCCCGATTCCATCGAGCAATTGCAAGCCGCCGGCGTCGCGGACTTCGTTCATCTGCGAAGCAAACCTATCGAATTTCTTGCAAAATGGCAGCAGCGACTGGGGGTCAAGGACTAATCATGCGTCCAGACTTTTCAAAGATAGACTTAAAGCCCGCGGTGGATCGAGCTAAAGCGGGAGAGAGCAGTGCATGGGTCTCCCCTGAGCACATTTCTGTCAAGAGTTTTTATACACGCGAGAATCTCCAGGGACTTGAGCATCTTGATTATGCGGCGGGGATACCACCCTTCCTGCGCGGGCCGTACAGCACGATGTATGTCCTGCGGCCATGGACGATTCGGCAATACGCCGGATTCTCCACCGCCGAAGAGTCCAACGCGTTTTATCGCCGGAATCTGGCTGCGGGACAGAAAGGCCTCTCGGTCGCCTTTGATCTCGCCACGCACCGGGGATACGACTCCGATCACGAGCGCGTCACGGGAGATGTAGGCAAGGCCGGAGTGGCGATTGACTCGATCCTTGACATGAAGATTCTGTTCGATCAGATTCCTCTCGGCCAGATGTCGGTGTCCATGACCATGAACGGCGCCGTGCTACCCATCATGGCGTTCTATATCGTTGCCGCGGAAGAGCAGGGCGTTACACCCCAGCAATTGAGCGGGACAATTCAAAATGACATTCTAAAAGAATTCATGGTTCGCAATACTTATATTTATCCACCCGAAGGCTCCATGCGCATCATCGGCGATATTTTTCGCTACTGCGCGGCGAATATGCCGAAGTTCAATTGCATCAGCGTGAGCGGCTACCACATGCAGGAGGCGGGAGCGCCGGCCGATCTGGAAATGGCCTACACTCTGGCCGACGGCCTCGAGTACGTCCGCACCGGTCTCAAAGCGGGGATCGACATCGACGCGTTTGCGCCGCGGCTGTCGTTTTTCTGGGCGCAGGGAAAGAACTTTTTCATGGAGATAGCCAAGATGCGCGCGGCGCGGGCCTTGTGGGCGGGCATGATCCAGCAGTTCAACCCCAAGAATCCCAAATCGCTGGCGTTGCGCGCGCACTCGCAGACTTCGGGATGGAGCCTGACGGCGCAGGACCCGTACAACAACGTGGTGCGCACCTGCGTCGAGGCGCTGGCCGCGGCATTCGGGCACACGCAGTCCCTGCACACCAATGCCCTGGATGAAGCCTTGGCGCTGCCCACCGATTTCTCCGCCCGCATCGCGCGCAACACCCAGATTTATCTGCAGGAAGAAACCGGCATCACGCGCATCGTGGATCCCTGGGCCGGTTCTTTCTATGTCGAGCGGCTCACGCACGAACTCATGCATGCGGCATGGGCGCTGATAGAGGAAGTGGAGAGCCTCGGCGGCATGGCCCGCGCCATTGAAACCGGCGTTCCCAAGATGCGCATCGAAGAGGCTGCGGCGCGCAAACAGGCTTGCATCGACTCGGGCAAAGACGTGATTGTTGGCGTCAACGCTTTTGCTTCTCCTGAGGAGCCGCTGATTCCCGTTCTTGATATCGACAATGCCGCGGTGCGCGAATCGCAACTTAAACGGCTCAGCCAGTTGAAGAGCGAGCGCGATCCAGATGCCGTGCGCCAATCGCTCGAACGGCTGGAAAAATGCGCTTCGACGGGCGAAGGAAATCTGCTGGATTGCGCGGTGGATGCGGCGCGCAGGCGCGCCACGCTGGGCGAGATCTCCTCGGCTCTCGAAAAAGTCTGGGGCCGTTACGAGGCC
>PMGP01000422.1 GCA_003156235.1 Acidobacteriaceae bacterium | reverse complement strand
GAAACAGGATACACAAACAGCCCTGCTACGACGGCAGTTTATACCATCAACGCAGTGCTGCCTGCGCCGACGTTTTCGCTAGCGGCAGGAACTTACACGGCATCGCAAACAGTGACCATCAGCGATGCTAAGGCAGGCGCAACCATCTACTACACCACTAACGGGACGACACCCACCACTTCGTCCAGCGTATACAGCGCTGCGATCACAGTCAGTGCGACAGAGACACTGGAAGCCATCGCAGTGGAAACAGGATACACAAACAGCCTTGCTACGACGGCAGTTTATACCATCAACGCAGTGCTGCCTGCGCCGACTTTCTCACCCGCGTCAGGAACTTACACAGCATCGCAAACAGTGACCATCAGCGATGCTACGGCAGGCGCAACCTTCTACTACACAACCAACGGGACTACACCAACGAGCAAATCAACGAAGTACATTGGCCCCATTACGGTGAGCGCGACAGAGACGCTGGAAGCTATCGCAATTGAAACGAACTGTAACAACAGTTCGGCGGCCACGGCGGCTTACACCATCAATCTGGAAACCACTTACATCAACGATCCGAGTGGCGGATTGACGGCCAGTAGTCTATCGCTGAACAACGGCTCGACTGTGACCGGCGGAGTGCTGCAACTCACCGACGGGGGAACGGGGGAAATGCGGAGCGCGTGGTCTACGACAATGGTTCCCATCAGCGGCTTCACTACAGATTTTACATTCCAGATACTGAACGCAGTTGCCGATGGAATGACCTTCACAATTCAGAACGACCCAAAAGGAATGTGGGCCCTTGGAAGTGGCGGCAGTGGACTCGGCTATCAGGGCATTCAGAACAGCGTGGCTCTGAAGTTCGATATCTACAACGATGCGGGTGAAGGCACGGATTCCATCGGTGTGTACACAGACGGCGCGGCACCAACCATGCCGGCAACAGATCTGAGTTCCAGCGGAGTAACGCTGTTAAGCGGCGACCTGATTCATGCGCATCTAATGTATAGCGGAACAACGCTGACCGTGACGTTGACAGACACAAAGACGGGAGCCAGCGTTGCCAACCAATTTACAGTAAATATTCCCAGCATAGTCGGGAGCACCACGGCTTATGTCGGCTTCACGGGAAGCACGGGAGCTTTCACCGCGGTGCAGCAAGTAGCAAGCTGGAGTTATTCGGTTCCATAATGGTTCCGTAACTCATTACGATTTCACCGGCGGGCGGCCATTTCTTTCAATGGCCGTTCGCCGTTTTTTATGAGAGCTTCTCCTGGAAGCAATAAATTATCTGCTTTCGCCGCCTAGCCGCACCTGGAATCCTGCACGCGCCGCGCGTGGCATCGCCAAGGTGGTTGTGGGAGTCTTGGCAACCTCGATTTGGCGGTCGAGCAGATTTTCGCAGGCTGTGAATATCTGGAAACGCCTGCCGAAATTGCGCGAGGCATATGCGTCCAGGCGGAAATACCCGTGCAGCAAGGCACTATTGGCTGCATCGTCAAACTGCCGGCCACTCAGACGGCCTTGCAAGTTGAGTATCCCAATCCGCTGATTGTTGGCGCGCGCATTCAGCGTGGCCATGTTGCGGGCAACCTCGGGAATCCAGTTGCCCAGGTATTCGCTGCCCTGGGTGACAACCGCATGCGCATACTGGTATCCGCCGTCGACGGCCAGCCAACGGTGGGGCGCAAGCGTAAAGTCCAGAGCTACGCCGCGGCTTTCGATCTGGCCAAGATTCTCGCGCATAAGCAGGATTGGAGAAGACTGCGAGTCGATGGTCACAGCAGAGATGGGGCGGTTGACCTGAGTAAGGAAGTAACTGGAGCGAATCGTGCCCCAGCGCCACTCGGTTGATAGACCACTCTCCCAGCCTGTGGCGCGTTCGATGAGCAATGAGCCATTGGGCTCGGTGAGCTGGTTGCCCACCTGTGTGGAGCGGTAGAGTTCGTTGGGTGTGGGTGCGCGAAAGGCGCGGAAGCCGGAGGCGGAGACGGCCCAGTGATTCCAGAGCTTACGCGCGAGACCCAGGCGGGGATCGAAGACCCTCTGGTCGAATTGCGCAGGCTGGGTTTGCTCCAGTCCCCAACTCGATCCGTTCCAGATCAAAAGCTGGCCGTCGTAGTTCTGGAACCAATCCATTCGGCCAGAAGCGATCAGCGTCCAGGAGCGCCTGACCCACATCAGCTCGGCATAAGCCGCGGAGTCCCGCTGATGGTCGTGGAGATTGGTCAAAGCGGCAGAGTTTCCGAAGGTCTGCTCCCGGTCCCACACGCGCACGTCGTGCGTGTCCGCCCCGACCACCACGAGCAATCCCGCGCCGAGAGGCTGATTCCAATGTGTCGCGGCGCCCAGCTCGTTGTTTGGCGTGAGCGAGAAGCGCGTGGGAATCTCACTGCAGCGATAAGAGCAATTGGGGACGCCAAAGCTGGACAGATTGGAGATGCTCGAAAAGGTTTGGCGATAATGCTCCGTGGAGCCGTAGAGCCGCGTGGTCAGGAAACTTCTGTGCGGACCGCGCCAGTCGCCGCCGATCGCATAGCGCCAAATGCGGGTTCCGTTGGTCTGATAAGGTGTTCCGTTGCCGCGTGCCTCGTTGAAGCCGTTGCCCCGGACGAAGAAGCGCAGTGAGCCGCTGTCGTGCTCGACCAGAAAAACGCCATTCTCGCTATGCATATTAGAGGCGATGTCCACCGGACCGCGCTGCCACGGAGCCTCCTGGATATAACCGTCGGCGCCGATAATGCCGCCGCTCGCCAACAAACCCCAAGGGCCGAGCTTGGCCTGGAGACGCAAACTATCGTCGTAGGTTCCTTCTGCGCCGTAGCTGCTTCTCAGCTCGGCCAAATCTTCTGTGGGCCGCGCCGGCACCAGGCTGATGACGCCGCCGATAGCGCTCGATCCATAGAGGTCGCTGGCGCCGCCGCGCACCACTTCGATGCTATTGACCGATAGTTCGGGCTGCTCCTCCCAATGTATCCATCCGCCAAAAGCGTCGTTGAGCGGTATATCGTCTTCGGTGACCAGCGTACGGCTGGCCGAAGTGGAACCGAGTCCGCGCAAGCTAACTCCCTGCGAGGTAGGGTTGGCCACCAGGGAACTGGAGCGGCGAAACAATTCGACTCCAGGCAGTTGGCGCATCACGCCATCCAGGGTTATTGCAGGAGTGGTGTCGAGGGCAGCCTGCGAAAGCAGCCGCGAATCAGTGGGGCTCTCCAGCACGCCCAGCGGTGCGCGATATGCAGTAACCGTCACCTCTTCGCTGTTTGAGGCAGGTTGCAACTGAACGGTTGCGTCAATGCTGAGTTGCAAACTCATCTGGCGAAACCCGGCAGCGGCCACGCGCAGGCTACAGGGAGTGGCGCACTGAACTGTCAGCCTTCCTTCGGCGTCTGTGCGACCCAGTTGGAGGCCCGCAGCATCCTCGACAGTTACACCTGCCAAGGCGGCGCCGCGGCTATCTTCCACCATCAGCGTCAGAGGCGCCTGAGCGCCTAGCGGTAATGAAGCCGGCAATACGGCGGCTATTATCAGCACGACCTTCAACAGTTTTTGTATATGCCTCTTCATGGCCGCCGCTTTCCGAAAGAGCAGTCTTTTCGTAGTTGACTTTTTGCGGCTTGATTGGGGGTTAGAAAGGTATGTGAATGGCGCATTCCTGCCGATTTCAATCTGTGCGTCTCTCTTTGTACTCGATCAGCTTCTGCGTTTTTCTCCGCATCTTGCTCAGTTCATATTGCAGTTGTCCCATGAAGATAGGGATCTGTTGAAGATGCGAGTGAATTCCATAGAGCAGCAGGGTTTCTGGCGTGCTTCGCTTCCAGCGAGCCATCCACGCCGAGCGCAAGGACAACAGCAACAGCAAGCAAAGCCAGAGCGCAACGGGAACAAGGCCGAAGAATGGGATGTTGACGATGGCGGCGGCCAGCGAGATGAGCCAGCAGCTTCCGCGCATTAGGTTTCGTCTTCGGTCGGAGGTCCAGAATGGATCCTCGCTGTTTCTGAAGCGCTCCGATACTTCCGCATAGGCATGGCCAGCCCTTGTGGCACGCTTCCAGTATTGGCTCCAGCGCGTGATCTGCAAATCGTGCCCGGTCATGGCGCAGTCGATGTGCAGTATGCCGTATCCCCGCGCCCTGATACGCCGGCAAAGCTCAGGCTCTTCTCCGGCGATCAAGCTCTCATCGAAGCCTCCCGTCTCAAGCAGAACTTGGCGGCGCATCAGCACGTCGCCGCCGCAAAATTGTGTGAGCCCTGGCGGATAGACCCAGTCAAGGTCGAGGACGCGGTTATAGACAGATACCTGGGGATAAATCTCGCGGCGATGCCCCCAGACGACCGCAATGGAAGACTCTTGCTGCAACGCGCGACATGCAGCCTGTGCGAAGTCCGTGTGCAGCACTGTGTCTCCGTCGAGAAAAAGAATCAGATCTGATGTCGCGCGCCGCCAGCCGGCGTTGCGCCCAATCGCCGCAGTCGGCCTCTCCGGGCGAACCACGATCACGGTAGCGCCATACCGGGACGCCACCTCCGGGCTGCCATCGCTCGATGCGGAATCGGCATAGATCACTTCATCCACAACAACGCCTCGCACCTTCTGAATCGACTCAAGGCACAAGGCAAGCCGCTGCCCTTCATTGCGTCCGATCACAACAATCGAAATTGACGGCAGAGTAGCGTCCGCGCGAGGGTCCAAAATGCTTTCAACTCCGTTCTGCATGCATACTCCACTCTCGCTCATTCTCGGCATACACCACTTCCTCGCTTGTAGCCGACGCGGATTTTCGAGGAAGCACACGCGCCGGAACCCCGACCGCAACGGAGTTGGAAGGAACGTCCGTGAGCACCACCGCGTTGGCGCCGATCTGCACATCGTCTCCTATCCTGATTGCGCCTAGAATCTTGGCTCCAGCGCCTATATCCACGCGGTTGCCGAGAACCGGTGCTCCGCGGCTGCCTGTATGCTTCAGTCCTACCGTGACTCCGTTGCGAATCACGCAATCATCTCCAAAGACGGCATCGCCGCTAATGACAATTCCCCCGAAATGATCGATTCGAAATCGCCGCCCCAGCGTGACCTCGCAGGGAAGCTCGATGCCTGTTAGCACCTCGGAGACAGTCTTCAACACTTTATAGAGAAAGGAGAACGGCATACGCAGCCAGCGCCAGCGAATGGTGTAGCGCCATCGTCCAAAACGATAGACGGCCAAAGCCCACAAACCCTGACGGGAGAGTTGACGGCCGTGCGTCTGCCAATCTTCGCGAATATTCTCGAACATCCCTGACCTCACTCAAACGTATTCTGCATGGGAAACCGGCGCCTCCTGAATGAGCGGGGCGTAGTCTTCGCGCTGAAGTAATAATACCCTGCGAAGTGCAAGCCCCAATCACCGTCGCCAGCGCACCTCCACTTTCAAATGCCACCGCTCGAAGCTATGCAATAAACTAAAGCTATGCGAATAGTGATCGTGCAATACGCCGGAGACTATCGGGAGGCCGCAGGCCGCATAGATGCCACTGGGCAAGAAACATACTACGCGCAGAAGTATTCCGTCGATGCTGTCGCGCAGCTTGCTCATTGCTGTGAATCTGTGGCTGTAATCTGCGGCCTTACGGAAACCGCTTACGATGAACTGCTCGATAACGGCGTTCATGCGATTGGCGCCGGTTTTTCCGCTCCATTCGACGAGCGCGCGTTAATCGACTTGGTGGCTCGAGAGAAACCGGATCGGCTGATTGTCCGTATGCCTGCGATGCATTTGCTGAAGTGGGCGATTTCGCAACCTTTTCGGACGATTGCTGTTCTCGCCGACTCGTTCTCGTCTAAAGGGATTCGCGGCTACATTCACAGCCGCCGGTGGGCAAAGCTGCTGAATGATAAGCGAATCGAATGGATATTCAATCACGGCCTGAATTCCTGCATTTCGCTGAGGAATATCGGCGTGAGCGCGGATAAAACAATTCCTTGGGATTGGCCTGCGCTAGTCACTCCGGCTGCGGAAGTCAAGAGTTTGCAAAGCCAGGCTTCGTACGAAGCGCTTTATGCAGGCATGGTTACCGAAGCCAAAGGCATAGGCGACGTGCTGCAAGCGGTCGCCCGGCTGAAGTTCACAAAGACGCGCGTGACTCTCAAGGTTGTGGGAAGCGGTGATATCCCAGCATTTACGGCCTTGGCCAAAAAGCTGCAGATCGAGGATTGCGTCAGATTCCAAGGGCTTTTGCCGCACGAAAAAGTGCTTGAGGAGATGCGCCAGGCCGACCTTGTGGTTGTACCCAGCAGACACGAATACTCTGAAGGCTTTCCCATGACTATCTATGAGGCTCTTTGCGCGCGCACGCCTGTAGTGGCATCGGACCATCCGATGTTTCGGGCCAATTTAACGCACGAAGTGGACGCACTGATCTTTTCCGCCGGCAATGTACCTGCGCTTGCCGCAGCGATCGAGAGGCTGCTTTCAGACAGCGGCCTGTATCGGAGCCTGTCGGTTGCTTCAGCGCAGACGTGGAACCAATTGCAACTTCCTGTAAAGTGGGCCGAGGCGCTGGAACGATGGATAGGTGACTCACCAGCGGACCGCGAATGGCTCTTCGACCACAGGCTCTCATCCGGTATCTATCCGCTGTATCGTTATGAAAAGCTATCCAGAGTGCCATAACTCGCGTCGATAACTGCCGAATCTCCGCATCCACATCCACAAGGGTGTTTGAGCTGGTCAGGTCCAGCGCAATCTCACTCGCATGATTCATCGGTTGGTTTGGAGAGCGTCGACAACTCGCGCAGGCACACCCACAACTGTCGCTCCCGCGGGTACATCGCGGGTGACCACCGCGTTGGCCCCGACGGTGGCGCCGTCTCCGATGGTGACACCTCCCAGAACGGTCACGCCGCGGCCAATCCACACCTCAGTGCCGATTGTGATGGGCCGTGCGCTGTGGCCTGAATCGCGAATCGTCAAACCCGGCACGCGAACGTGATTTGCATCGCGGATGCTGGTGTACTCGCCGATCATCGTGCCTTCGCCGATTGTAATTTTGCAGCGCGCGACGATGTGAACACCGCGCGAAATCACGACTCCGTCGCCGATCTTGATCGAACCGCTCTCCTCTGTTTCAAGATACAGCGCGGGATACAAGAGCACGTCCTTTCCAAAGCGGATCATGCCCGTGCCATGCACATCCGGCGGACCAAGAACAACCACCGACGCATCAACCGGTAAAGCCAGGCAGGACGAAAGCAGGGCGTGGTTGCGGATGCGCTCCAGGTTTCTCCGCAGCCCCGACGTTGCCCGGTAGAGCGACGACAAAAGCGATGTAAATGACGACTTTAGCTTGCGGCGTATCATGTTAGCGGACATATCGATCTTCGTCTTTCCGACGGATGCGCTCACCAAGGCTGCTCTGGAGAACAACGCCCGCCTCTCGTATCGCGCCACGCTTGGTTCATGATCGAGATCAAGTATCGATCAGCGCGGGCGCTGGCGCGGCGATCCGGATTCCTGCTCCACCGCCTGCGCTGCGACCGTAGCCAATACCAGACCGCCTCCACCGCCATTGTCAACCATGCGAACAACCCATGATGCTTCCGGTAATAAAGCAACATACTTCGCATGCGCCATAACGTGAGCTGTGTGCCGGTGCGCGAGAGTTGAAGTGACCGCACCTGACGTGAGGACTCGCCACCGATATGCACGACTACGATATCCGGCCAATACCAGATCGAGTACCCTGCGTTCTTGATGCGTTTGCACAGGTCAACTTCTTCGTAATAAAGAAAGAATCGTGGATCGAAATAGCCTACGGACTCCAGCGCTTCAGCGCGGATAATCGAGTAGGCGCCGGGAACCCAGTCGATCTCGGCAGCCTCCATAGGGCTTGCCCAAGTGCGGTCAGCGCGTCCAAAGAAGCGGGAGCGCGGAAAGCGGGCCGCAAGCCCGGAAAGAACAAGCAAGTCGCCGGCGACCGTGGGAAACATACGCGCCGATGGCTGCAACGATCCATCGCGCCCGGTCAGGCGACCGCCACCAAGGCCCGCGCCGGGGTTTGCGTCCATGTGGGCCACGGAGCGCTGCAGCGATCCTTCAGTCAGGAATGCGTCGGAGTTGAGGAGCACAAAATAGCGTCCGTCTGCCGACCGAAAGCCGAGGTTATTTGCCGGGCCAAATCCGAGATTGACATCACTGCGCATCAACAGCACTTCCGGAAACTCCTGCGCGACCATCTCGGGAGAACCGTCCGTTGAAGCATTATCGACCACGATGACCTGAACGCGCAGCGAGCCGCTCTCGCGAAAGACCGATTGCAGGCATTCCCGCAGCAGGTCGCGCGTGTTGAAGGACACGATTACGACGGAGACATCGAATTGGAACGAAGAAGAAGTCAAATGATGAACAGTCCTTTCAAATGCTATTGGATGCTTTTTCGCGAAACACAGATGCGAGCGAGCTTACATTTTCCGGCAGATTGTAAAGATCGTGGACTCGCTTGCGGCCGGCAAGCCCAAGGCTGCGCCGCAGGAGCGGATCTTCAGCGAGGCGTTCGAGCGCCGCTGCCAGCGCTTCCGCATCGGAGGCGGGAACAAGCAGTCCATCAAGCCCATCGCGAATCAGTTCGGGAATTCCGGCAATGCTGGTGCTGACGCATGGCACCTCCATCGCCATCGCCTCCATCAGCGCAACTGGAACACCCTCGGCAAAACTGGCCAGGGCGAAGATGTCCGCGCGTCCCAGAAGCTGGCGCGTCTCGTCGTGGCTCTTTGCTCCTTCGAAGACCGTCGGAATACCCTCCTGCTCCGCGAATGATTGCAAATGTTGAAGATCTGGCCCATCGCCCACCATACGCACCCGGATTTCGCGGCCTCTGGAGAGCAGGATAGCGCAGGCGCGCAATAAAATAAGCTGGCCTTTCGACGGAACCAGCCTGCCCACGCAAAGAATCTCCAACCCGAGATCCGGTTCAAGCCCCGGCGGCATCGGTAAGAATACATTCAGATCGACTCCCAGGCGCACCACGCGCATCTTGTCCCAGTGCTCAGGAGCAGCAATGCGCATGAGTTGGCTGCGGCAAAAGTTGCTGATGCACAGGATGAATTTTGCCTGTTCGACTTTCTGGCGAAGATAAAACTTCTCCACATCGTAGAATTCGTCCGGGCCATGCACGGTCAGGGAGTATGTGAATCCCCATGCCATGGACGCTAGCATACCAACCGTCGCTACCGGCCCGCAGAAGTGGATGTGCAGATGTTGATGACCTCGCGAGCGCATCCAGTCACCCAGAATGAGCGCCTCCGCGAAGTAAAAGAGCGCATAAAGAGTGGCTCTTAAGTCCCATTGTCCCATGCGCAGAGCAGCCCGCAACCCGCGGACAAACACCATCGGTCTCAACAGAAGCGTTCTGGCCGCAACCACCGCCGCCCGCTTGGCGCCTGCGGACTTGATGTAGAAGGTCCTTTCCGTTTCTTCAATCTCGGCCGCGGGCATCGACGAGCGTGAACGGTCAGGCTGGTTGATGGAGGCGGCCTCAACAATGAAGCCATGCTTTCTCAGTTCCTGAATTTCGTTCAGGAAGAAAGTATGCGAGATACCCGGATAGCGGCTTAAAAGATAGAGAAGACGCGGTGGACTAGCATTCGGGGTCTTGGCCGTCAAGACTTCCGAACGAAGCACAAAATCCGTTCGTAGTTCTACATTTGCAGCCATTGTTCGACCTCCGCCTGCGACTTATCACTCTTGAGATTCACGCCCATACATGCTTTCTTCAGTTGGTTTCGGATGCTGTGGCGTTGGAAATGCTGGTTGTTTTCAACTTGCGGGGAACGTCCAAGTTTTCCGCAACAGAACGATAAATGCCGATCATTTTATCTACTTTGTGCTGCCAGTCGAAATCGCGAACCGCACGCACGCGTCCCGCGGCGCCCATGGATCTGGCAAGGCTGGGGGAGTCGAGCAGCCTGCGCATCGCCTCGGCAAATCCTGCTACCAGGCCCGCATAGCTCTCCGGCTCCACAAACACCCCGCAGGAAGAGTCCAGATAATCCGCGGGACCGCCCCAGCGGGTAGCGATTACCGGCTTGCCCATGGCCATGGCTTCCAGCACAACTGCGCCGCCGCACTCATACAGACTCGGCAATACCAGCGCAATGGAATTCAGCAATCGATTGGCACATTCGCTCTGCGTCAGCCAGCCTGAAAAGTGAACGCGATCCTTCAATCCCAGTTCCGCCGCGAGCGATTGCCATGCATTCAGCATGGGGCCATCGCCAATGATGTCGAGTTCAGCGGAGGGAACATTTGCGAGCGCCCGGATCGCAACATCCACAGCCTTCCAATCCATTAGGCGTCCAATAAAGACAAAGCGCGGAACCGCGTTCACGGAGGTACCCTGCGCGCTTTGCCAAATGCCAACGTCGATTCCATTCTCCACTAACTCGACCACTCTGCCGCGAATTCCCGAGGGCAGAGAACGGCGCGTACGTTCATTGGCCACCAGCACTACGCTGGCGTACTTTTTGCCCGGCAGCAGCGTGTTTCCAACATTCGCAAACAGACGGGCAATGACAAGTGCCACACGGGTCATCCACGATTCAGAGCGGCGAAAGGCCGGTGGATAATCCATTCCGCCATTCAGCGGACCAATCACCACCGGGGCGCCCAGGCCGAAGAGCACGGAAGGGAAGCGCGGAGCAACTGGAATGGGCTGGTGAATCACGTCAATGCGTCGGTCGCGGATCAGCCCGCGTACGATCGCGCGTTGACAGAATTGCGTGATGAGCTGGTTGAGAAGGCCCAGCGTGGCTTCAGACAGCCGCCTGGGAAGAAAGCGGCTCAGATAGAAAAGCAGCTTTTGAATCCATCGGTCGGGAACAAACAGAATGCGGTCAATTTCGTTCGGGAACATTTCCATCACTTCACTTTGCGTTCGCGCATGCACAACCATCCAGCACTCGACGCCGCGAGATCGCAGCAGGCGAAAGTAGTGCACCGGAAGGATGGCCTCGCCGCCGAATCGTGTTGAGGCATGTTCGGCAACAATGCAAATTCTCATAGACGCTCACGCTGTACGGAAGATTTGGTAATAGCCCACGGCTTGCAGCATTCGTTTAATCGCCATTTCCCTTGCGTACTGCGCCGGCGTCAGTTCCTCAAATGGAAGAACGCAACCTGGCCGGTTGAGCGTAGCATGGCCGTCCAGCAGACCCGATTCACGCGCTTTATGCAGCCACCACTTTGCTTCGCCGCCGGCGTGAAAGCATTTCAAATTGGGCCAGGGTTCCGATTTCAGAATGTGCTGGCCGCTCACTCCCAATTTCGTCATCACTCGTTTTGCCTGCGACCTTCGCCAGCATTTCCAGTATGCGGGGTCGAGGTATCCTCCACCCACTCGCATGGCCAGTGCCGCCCAGACAATCGCCTCTATATGCATGATGCGCGGCAGCTTGCCTCCACCCAGTTTGCCGATCAACCAGTCAAGCCAATCGAGATCAGCAGAAGCGCGCCAGTGCGCCACTCCGATGTCCACGTGGTGCGCAAGCCGGATTCCATCGCCGATTGCCGTCTTGACCACATCGGGGGGAAAGAGGCAGTTCGGTTGCTGCCACATGAGCAACAAACCGTTTTCAGGCGTAGCCTCAAACTGAAAGCGATTGGGAAAGTAAAGGTCCGGATCAAGCAGAACCAATTCCTGACCGGGATCGCTCACGAGCAAGGGATCGGTAATTTTACGCCAGCAGGGATGGCCGCGGCGGAATGCGCGCAAGTTATCGTGTCCGGTGAAGAGCGCTTCCTCCCTGCCAGCCAGCTCCTGCTCAGAAAATACCGTCCATTGATGCGCCTTTGAATCGAGCGCTCGCAACGTCTCGGACAGCTCTTCCTTGTCCCGCTCGGAGTCGGTAATCAAACGCAGATGAAGGTCTTCGACGGAATTGGCGAACAAACTCTCCAGCGCATCTCTTGCATAACTCAGAGAGCGCGGCGAGAGCACCATATATACATGACGAACAGTCATCGGGCGATGACCTCGGTCTCGACCGCTTCGCTCTCACGAATCCCGGCCGCTTCGCATTGCTCCAGGCGGGCCCTCAGTTGCGCGGCCAAAACCTGAATGTTGGGTTCCCGGAATACCAGATCGTGATCGCCGGGCAATTCGTACATCTCGATGCCGCCTTGCGCAAGCGGTGTCCATCCCAGATCCATCGGTAGTCGTGGATCCGGTTGGACGGCGGTGCGGAAGAGCGTCACCGGTCCGGGCCAAGGCCGAGGCTGGTAGTTCATTGCCGCCACCCAAGTAATGTCGTCGGTGCTTTTCATGAAGGAAGGCACGGAACGAAAGCCAAATGCGACAGCAAGCGAGTAAATCCGGCGCAGGGTTCGCGTAAACATCTTCTGCCACAGATAATCGATCTTTTCTCTCAGCGAGAGATCGGAAAGATTTCCCAGAAAGCGTGCAAGGCGGCGATCTAGCTGCACCAGCAAGGAATCATTCCGTTGCGTCACAACGACGCAATCGCGCTGGCGGCTATCGAGCATGCCAAGCAGTTCTACGCGCTCTCCCAGAGCGCGCAACTGATGCGCGATTTCCAGGGCGATCGTACCGCCATAGGAATATCCCAAAAAGTAGTACGGACCCTTTGGCTGGATCTCCCGAATTTCGGCCAAATAAAACGCCGCCTGATCTTCCAGGCGAAGCAGCGCCGGTTTGCCGGTCAATAGCGACTGAGCTTGTATGCCGTAGATCGGATGCTCTGTTCCTACAAGCATGGCGAGCTGATAGAAGCGGATAATATTGCCTCCCGCACCGTGAATGATAAACAGAGGCTCTGCCGATCCATGCGGCTGCATGGCCACGATCGCAGAACTGACATTGGCTGAAAGCCGCTTCTTTACCAACTCCGCCATCCGTGCCACCGTGGGCGCGGAGAACAGCGTAGCCAGGCCGAAATCGAGAGAGTAAGTCTTGTTGATACGGGAGATGATTCGCATTGCAGCGAGCGACCGTCCGCCAAGATCGAAGAAGCTCTCGTGATAAGACAGGCTTTTCAGCCCCATTGCTGTCTTCCAAATCTCCGCTATCTGCAACTCCGGCGAATCGGGGTGCAATACTAAATCACCACTCTGCTCACTTGTTCTTGTTGTTGCGTTGTTCGGATCAGCGAGTGAAGCTGCCCGGAACGGCTGTTCGCGGCCTTCCTGCTCCGTCGCTTCTCCCACCGGGCTTTCCAGATCTGACAGAGTAGTTTTGAGGACCCGGAGATAACGCTGAAGAATTTGCTGGATGGTCGAAACGCTGAAGAGCCGGGGATTGTACTCCAACTGCAAACGCGGTCCTTCAGCCCGTTCCACGATGCTGAGCATCAGGTCGAAGGTTGTGCCCGGACTGACGGAACGTAACGGAACAATCTCCAGGAACGGCGTATGCTGGGCTTGCATGAAGGCCTTTTGATAGATGAAATACACTTGGAGAGAAATCTGATTTTCGGCGCGAGAGAAGAACTCGTCATCGTTCAGATCTTCAAAAGGTAATATCTGATGCGCCATCGCGCCCAGAGTCCAGTCGCGCACACGCTCCACAACCTTGCCCAGGCTCTCTCCTTTCTCAAGCCTCACCCGGATTACCTGCGGATTGGAAAACGGACCGATCAGGTCTTCCGTCTCGTGACGCCGGTTGGCGCAAGGCGTGCCGATAAGAATATCTCCCTGACCTGTTAACTGATGCAGCGTCATGGCGTAGACAGCCAGCAGCAGCATATAGAGCGTTATTCCCTGAGCTGCGCAGAAATCACGCGCCTCCTGCGTCAATTCCTGAGGCAGCAGAAGAGTTTCAATATCTCCCAGTTCTTCGCCGCTATCGCCGGCAAAATCACGGCGAATACGAAGCGGCGTGAAGTTCCCGCCCAAAGTATCGCGCCAGTATTTCATGTACTCCGCTGATTCCTTCCCTCTTCTCCACTCGTCGAGCCAGACCGCGTAATCGCCGTACTGAATCGGCAGTTCCGGCAGTCCTGCGGGAATGCGGCGCATCAAGCCGTCGTAGATTGCGGCGAAATCCCGAATGATCACGCCATTCGACCATCCGTCGCAGACACTGTGATGGATAGTGAGAAGAAGAATATGCTCGTCGGCTCCCATCCGGATGGCCCTGGCGAGGAACAGCGGCCCATCTTTCATATTCATCTGGATACGCGCATGCTGCAGGATGATTGCGCTGGCCTGCTTCTGGCGCTCTTCCTTCGGCAGATGCCGCAAATCCACGACAGGGAAGGGCATGGCTGCTGCTTCAATGGCGGGATGAATCACCTGTGACAGCTTTCCATTCACCATTTCGAATGTTGTGCGCAGCGACTCATGGCGGCGCACGAGCTCTGCCAGCGCGGCTGCCGCCACGTCCGGATCGAGCTTTCCGCGGCAATTCCATGCGAGGGGCATATTCAGCGCATGATTACCGTGGTGCATACTGTCCAGCAACCAGAAGCGACTCTGGCATGGCGTCGCCGGCATCACAAAGATATCCGGCTCTGATGCCGCCGGAGTGCATTCAACATCAGAAGGGGATATATTTATTTCCATTGTGCTTTCCATCATGCCTTTGTTCTCCGAAAATTTTCACGAGCGACAGCGGAAATGGATGAGCTTGCTGGAACCTGATCGGAACCCGCCGTCCCGTCGTTTCCTAGAGCATTGGTCAAATTCGCGATTGTGCGGTGCAGAAAAATCTGCGCTGGCTGGATGGGCAGACCCTCCCTGCCGGCACGAGCGGAGATGCGGAAAATCAGAAGCGAATCGGCTCCCAGTTCGAAGATGCTGTCGGTGATGCCGACGCGATCGAGTTTAAGAACATCTGCCCAGATTGCCGCCAGCTTCTCTTGCTGTGGAGTAGCCGGAGGGGTGAATCTCCGCTTCTGTTTCCTGCTGTCAAAGGCGGGTTCCGGCAGAGACTTGCGGTCGATCTTGCCATTGGCTGTCCGGGGCAGCGCGGGCAGCACGGTAATGATGGCCGGATGCATGTATTCGGGCAGTCTGGTGGTCAGAAGGGAATGCAGTTGTGTATCCAGATCTGCAGGCGGTTCGGCCAAGGCCGAGTCTACCCAGGCTGCCAGCCGCTTGTCTCCAGGCGCTACTTCGACGGCTACTACTACGGCATCGCGCACCGCGAAATGGCTGGCCAGTGCACTCTCAATTTCGTTCAGTTCAATCCGGAAGCCGCGCACCTTCACCTGGAAATCGGTCCGGCCCAGCAACTCTACGTGACCGTCCCGCAGCCAGCGCGCCTGATCGCCGGTGCGATAGATTCGCCCCTCGCCAAAGGGATTAGGGAGAAACTTCTCCGCGGTCAGATCGGGCCTATTCCAATAGCCGCGCGCCAAACCAGCGCCTCCGATGAACAGCTCGCCAGTCACCCCTACAGGAACCGGGTGTAGACGCTCGTCAAGCACGTAGAACTGGGTATTGGCGATGGGCGGTCCAATCGGCACTGGACCGGCCTGTTTTTCGAGCCGTGTGGCAGAAGACCAAATGGTCGTCTCGGTCGGCCCGTAGACGTTCCACACCTGCTCACTGCAATCCAGCAGCGAATCGGCCAGATCGCGGGGCAATGCCTCGCCGCCGCACAGCACTTTCAATTGCGGCTGGCCCTTCCACCCTGCTTCCAGCAGGATTCTCCAACCGGACGGCGTAGCCTGCATCACCGTGGCGTGAGACTGCTCCAGCAGATTCAGCAGACGAAATCCATCCATCACCTGCTCACCGGTGGCGATCACAAGACGTCCGCCCGCAAGCAAAGGAAGAAAAAGTTCCAGCGCGGCAATATCGAATGAAAGCGTCGTGACCGATAGCAGCGTGTCTGTGGCGCTCAAGCCCGGCTCCCGCTCCATGCTGCGCAGCAGGTTGCTCAGCGCGCCGTGCTCGATGGCCACACCCTTGGGCTTTCCCGTGGATCCCGACGTATAGATTACATAAGCCAGGGAATCAGCCGTGGTTTTTGCATCCAGGTTCGCGCCACTCTCTCGCGCCCACAGCGATTGCTCACTGTCCACGCATATGACTCGCGCGCTGGTTTGCAGCCGTGAAGCCAAATGTTCCTGGGTCAGCAGCATCGATGCCTGCGCGTCCGCAAGCACCAGTTCCAGACGGCTGGCCGGATGGCCTGGATCAAGCGGCAGATACGCCGCGCCCGCCTTGAGCACGCCCAGCACCGCGCCCAACATCTGATTCGAGCGCTCCAGGCATACGCCCACCAGCGATCCCTCCCGGATTCCCTGACGGCGCAAGTGTCGCGCCATCCGGTTGCTGTACTCGTTGAGTTGCTGATACGTCCACTCGATCCCGTCGCAGATTACCGCAATGCGTTTGGGCATCTGGGCAGCTCGCCGCTCGATGCTCCGATAGACCGGCTCGAACGGACCAAAGTCCACCGAGGTGCGATTCCACTCGTCCAGCACCAGCTTGCGCTCGTTCTCCTCCAGTATCTCCAGCTCTTCCACTTCCCGGCTTGGATCCGCTGCCATACCAGCCAGAATCGTCGCATACGAGGTCAGCCAACGTTCCAGCGTGCTTTGGTCGATCAGGTCCGTGTTGTAATCGCAATTCAGGAGAAGATCGTCGCCGGATTCTATGACATTCAGAAATAGGTCGGTGTTCACAAACGCCTTCGGATTGGAGCGCATCTCCGTCCGCAGTCCGTCAAAATGAATATTCGTTCCCAGCTTTTCCAAATTGAACTGAACTTCGATGAGCGGCAAGCGGCTGGAATCGCGCTGAATCGGCAGCTTGCGCAACAATGTGCCGTACGTGAATTCCTGGTGGTCGTAGGCGTCGAGAAGCTTCCCTCGCGTGGCAGTCAAATGTTCTTTGACCGCGCAGTCGTCAGGAAGCACGCTCAACATCGGCAAAAAGTGCACGCAATGCCCAACCAGGCTCGCGTCGTCAAACAGAGTCTGTCCCGCGGCCGAGATGCCGACCACCAACTCGGACTGGCGCGTGAGCCGGTGCAGCAGAATTTGAAAACCAGAGAGCAGCGTGACATACAGAGTGCAACCCAGCCGGGAGCTTGCTTTCTTCAACTCAGCGGTTAGCTCCGCGCCTAGAGATGATTGCAGAGTAGCGCCGCTGTAACTCTTCATCAGTGGGCGAGGCCGGTCGGTAGGCAGGTCAAGTACCGGCGCCCGTCCCGCGAAAATCTCCACCCAGTAGTGCTCGTTCTCCGCATAAGCTCCGGCCTGCATCTCCTCTTGTTCTTTCAGCGCATAGCTGCTGAAGGGCATCAGCGGCGCAAGCGCCAGCTTCGACTTTGCCTTTTCCGCACTGTAGATGTTGCCCATATCCTCCAGAAGCTGATTCGCGGACCACCCGTCCAGCACGAGATGATGGCCGGTAAAGAGCAGCACCAGTTCCTCCGGAGCTGTGCGGAAGAGTGTGGCGCGCACCAGCGGACCATTGGAGAGATCGAAGGGCGTGCATGCTTCTTCCGCAATTCTCTCGTCTAGGATTGCCTCGCGTTCGTCCTCAGAAAGCGCGCTCAGGTCAACGAATGGAATCTGACCCGTGAAGGCGGGCGCAATCCTCATGCATTCCTCATTGGGATCGACCGTAGAACGAAGTGCATCGTGCCTCGCGATTGCCGCTTCGAGAGCATAGCGTATCTTTTCTTCATTTGATGTCCCATGCAGGTGGAGTGTCAGCGATTCGTTGAAGGCGCAGTTTGCGTCGTCTCCGCGAGTTGCCGCCAGCCAGATCTCACGCTGCGACTCGGTCAGCGGCGCCTTGTCCGGATTCTCGCAACGCGCGGCCGGATGCCGTTCTGGCAACGCCACTGCGGTCATGGAATCGTGCGGCGCGGAAGTTGCCGCAGTTGCCGCCGGCAACATGCCGCCACGGCGCATCTCCTGGATCGATTGGCGAAAGCCTTCGACTACGAACGCAAAATCCTCATCGGTATGCGCGGTGGTGAAAAAGCAAGGGTAGCTCTCCAGGATGTGAATGCCCTTCTCGCGCATGTGGTAATAAAGCAGGCTGCCGAAGCGCGCCTCCGCGGGCAGGCTGAAGGAAAACCACGCGCCGCACGGATGCACACCCACATCAACTCCAGCATCGCGGAAACTCGCTTCCACGGCGCGCGCGGCCAAGGCAACTTTTTGGCTCAGCGCTTTCTGCAGCTCCGGCCCTGCTTCCTGCAGGTGATGCAGGACCGCCTTCGCCGCCGCCAGCGCAATAGGATGGCGCACAAACGTTCCGGCAAAGAAAGTCATTCCAACCTCTGGAGCTGAATCGTCTCCGTATTGCCAAGCGCCGCCATCCAGTGTGTCAAGGTACTCAGCTTTGCCCGCGAGTACGCCGATTGGATAGCCGCCGCCAATCACCTTTCCATAGGTAGCAAGATCGGCGCGAATCCCGTAGTATTCCTGCGCGCCGCCCAAAGCAACGCGGAAGCCGGTGACCACTTCGTCGAAGATCAGCGCGGTTCCGCATTGCGCCGTGATTTTGCGCAATTCATGCAGAAATTCCCGCGGCTGCACCTCCGGGTGACGGCTCTGGATGGGCTCGACCATCACTGCGGCAATCTCATTGCCATGTGCGCGGAGGAACTCCAAAGACGCCTCCGCGCCGTACTCCAACACCACTGCGTTGTTCGCGCTGCCCGCCATGATGCCGGGAGCGATGGGCGCGGCGCCGTGCGGCGTGGCGCGCAGCAGAACCTCGTCGAAGGTGCCGTGATAGTCGCCGGTGAAGTATACAATCTTGTCGCGCGCGGTCACCGTACGGGCCACGCGCAACGCCGCCATCACCGCCTCGGAACCGGTGTTGCAAAAAGCGGCGCGCTCCATGCCCGTCAGTTCGCAGATCATTTCCGCAACTTCTCCGGCCAGCGAACTCTGAGGACCAATCTCCACTCCAGCGTCGATTTGCTTGTGTACCGCTTCATTCACAAACTCCGGGCCATGGCCGAACATGATCGCGCCGAATCCATTGACGATGTCGATGTACTCGTTGCCGTCGATGTCCCAGATGCGCGAGCCTTTGGAGCGGCCGGTTACCAGCGGGTAGACCATCTCTTTCCACAGTGAACGAAATCCGGCAACGGCGCGCGGGTCGGTAAGATGCGGGCGGTGCGCCTGCGTGTACGCCTTTGACTTTCCGGTGCGGCGATTGTATTGAGCTATGAGCGATTGGATGTACTCGCGCTGCGGCTCGGAGAGCCCGTCTTTTGTGCCTGGCTGCACCGGCTTAAAAGGCCCGTGCGCTTTCAATCCTCCGGCGGGCACGGTTTCGCTCGCAGTCATTTGTTTGGCTGCAACCAGCGCATGGCTTGTTGTTTGCGCGGAAGCCGATTGCGGCATTACGGCAGGCGACGCTGCTTGAATCGTATTTCCGCGAACCGCCGCCAGTTGCTGTTCGAAAAGTTGCGACATGGCCCGCATCTGCGCCCTGAGCAGCTCTTCAAGTGTCGAGCCTGCCGCGGCGGATGGCGGAAGAGTGACGGGGGAAGGCGCGGCAACGAGAGTCTTCTGCTGCGGCGCCGGCTGCTCTGACTCTGAGGGAAAGGCATCCGCGGGAAGAATCGAATCCAATCGATCAGCGAGCGCGTTGATGCTGGAAAACTGTTCGACGATCTGCCGGAAGGTCACCTTCACGCCGAAGCGGCGCTGCACGGCCTGCGTCGCCTGGGTCAGGAATAGCGAGTCGAATCCCAGTTCCATGAAGGAAGTATCAAAGTTCTCCGGCCCGGTAACGATTCCGCTCAGATCTTCAAAGAGGCTTGCCACAACAGGCTGTAGCATGTGCCGGCGTTCAAGAGCGATTCCATTTGCGTTTATGGTCATCTTGGCTTCTCCCTCAATTTGCGCTTCAGTCTCTAGCGGCAGAGCTGTAGCCTGCCGGAGATCGTTGCTTGCCGCCTCGCGCGCCGGCGGTTCTATCCAATGCTTCTTGCGCTCAAACGGATAAGCAGGCAGCGAGACGCGCTGCCTGCGCTCCTGGCTCCAGAAATGTTTCCAATCCGGCTGAATGCCGGCAACCCACAGCCGGCCCAGAGCCTCCAGCATGGTTCCGGAATCGGCGGCGTCGGCAGCACGATCCGGCATCGACGCCACAATCGGTATTGCGCGATTTCCGCGCTGCTGGCGCGCCAAAATCGTCAGCGATTGCCCCGGCCCCACTTCAAGCAGCACAGCTTCAGGCTGATCGAGCAACAGCGCCGCCGCGTCCGCGAAGCGCACTGGCTTGCGGCAATGCTCTCTCCAATAGCGGGGGCTGATCGCGTCCTCAGGCTTGATCCACGTTCCCGTCACTCCGGAGACATAAGGAATCGAGGGCGCATGAAGGGCAACCCGGCGAACCTCATCCTCGAATGCGTCGAGCATCGGATCCATCATGGCGGAATGGAAGGCGTGAGAAGTTCGCAGGCGCTTGAATTCGCCCCGCTCCCCTTGCAGTCGCTTTTCCAATTCCTCAATGGCATCCATCGGGCCGGATGCCACGCATAGAGACGGGCTGTTCAGTGCGGCTATCGAAATCCGCTCGTTCATCAGAGCCGATATCCGTTCTTCGCCGGCCCACACCGAGAGCATCGCCCCGCGCTCCATCTTCTGCATCAGCCGGCCGCGCGCCGCCACCAGCTTAAGGCCATCTTCGCGGCTCATCACACCGGCCACAACTGCCGCGACAAATTCTCCCAGGCTGTGTCCAGTCATAGCCTTCGGCTCAATGCCCCATTCCATCCATAGACTGGCCATTGCCAGTTCGGTGATGAACAGCGCCGGCTGCGCCAGTCGCGTCTCCATCAGCGCCTCGGCACTTGCATCAATATCTTTGTCCACTGGAAAAAGCAGTGTGCGTAAGTCAAGATCGAGCAGCGGGCGCAGAATCTCCGCACATTCATCGATCTGCCGCCGATAGACAGGCTCCGCCTGGTAGAGTGCGCGGCCCATTCCCGGAAACTGTGCGCCCTGACCTGTGAAGAGGAAGATCGGTTGGAGCTGCGTGAGGATGCCGGTAGATCTGTGAATCTGCCGGTTCGCGGGTTCTGCAAGAATGCTGGCGCCGTCGTCGACGCTGGAGCATACCACCGAGGCACGATGATCGAAGCCGTGGCGTCCGGTCTGGAGTGTATAGGAGGCGTCAGCCAGATTCAGGCCGGGATGCTCCCGCAGATGGCGGCCGAGATTGCCCAGCGCCGCATCAAGCGCAGATTCTGAACGCGCGGAAACGCAGAGTAATTGGACCGGGCGCGCGGAGATTTCTGGCGTACCCTCCGGCCCTTCTTCGAGCACCAGATGCGCATTCACGCCTCCCACCCCAAACGCGCTCACGCCAGCCATGCGCGGACCGTTGGACTGCCAGGGTGCGGCTTTGCCGCTGACATAAAAAGGCGTGCTTGCGAAATCGATGCGGGGATTCGGCTGACGGAAGTTGGCCACCGGCGGAATCGTCTTGTGCCGCATGGCAAGCACCGTCTTGATCAGCCCGCTGACTCCTGCGGCGGCGTCCAAATGGCCAATATTCGCCTTGATGCTGCCCAGGGCGCAGAAGCCGCTGCGTTCTGTGCTCTGACGGAAGGCGCGAGTCAGCGCTGTGACCTCGACCGGATCGCCGAGCGGCGTTGCGGTGCCGTGCGCTTCCACATAGGTGATGGCGTCCGCGCTGATTCCCGCCATGGCCTGGGCAGCAGAGATAGCCGCGGCTTGGCCATCCACGCCTGGAGCCATGTAGCTGACCTTCGCCGCGCCATCATTGGTTACCGCAAAGCCCCGAATCACGGCGTCGATTCGGTCGCCGTCGGCAAGAGCGTCTTCCACCCGCTTCAGCAGCACCACTCCCACGCCGTGCCCGAAGACGGTGCCAGTCGCGTCGGCGTCGAAGGGACGGCAATGTCCATCGCGCGATCCCATGCTGCCTTCCTGATAGACGTGGCCGCGATGCTGCGGAAAGGTAACCGAGACACCTCCGGCCAGCGCCATATCGCATTGATAGGTAAGCAGGCTTTGGCTCGCCTGGCAGATCGCGACCAGCGACGTTGCGCATGCGCCCTGTACTGTAACGCTGGGACCACGCAGATTCAACTTGTACGCTACCCGTGAGCAGAGAAAATCCTTGTCGTTGCCCAGCGTTGCCTGGAACTCGCCGACCTGATAATTGCCGGTGAGTTCGTCGATGAACTCCCGGCTTGCGCTCAGATTAGCCAGCAGATAGGTGTTCAGACTGCATCCGCCAAAAACGCCGATCTGGCCGGAAAATTGAGCCGGATCGTAGCCGCCATCTTCGAGCGCATTCCGGCACGTCTCCAGAAACAGCCGGTGCTGCGGGTCAAGATAATCAGCTTCGCGGGGCGGAATTCCGAAAAAGCCGGCATCGAACAACTCGGCGCCTTCCAGAACGCCGTGGGCGGCCACGTAGTCGGGACCGAATTCCAGCGACGCGCGGTCTTTCGCTTCCAATTCCGCGCGTGAAAAGTGTTTGATCGTGTCCTTGCCTGTTGCGATGTTTGCCCAGAACGTATCCAGATCAGGTGCGCCGGGGAACTTGCCCGACATACCAATGATCGCAATGCCTTCCAGGCGATTCTCATTTTCCGGATGACTCATGAAACCGCCTTTCTCGCTACGCGGGCGCGCGCAAATGCCGCACGCTGCTTCTCAGCCTGATTCTGCGCCGCAAGCCACGATCCGGAATCCGGGACAGATCCGCCCAGCCTTTCCGAGAGCGCGCGCACCGTTGTGTAAGCAAAGAGTTCCGCGACGGGAATCTTTCTGTTGAATCGCTCTTGCAGTCTGGTGTGTACCGATACCAGCAACAGCGAGTTTCCGCCGATGTCGAAGAAGTTGTCATCCAGACCGACGTGATCCGCGCCCAGCACTTGCCGCCACGCGCCGGCCACTTCCTGTTCCAGATCTGTGCCTCCGGCTGCAACGCCGGTGCGAGTCGATCCTGCCATCGGCGCCGGTAACGCGGCGTAATCCACCTTGCCGTGGGGAGTCAAAGGAAAGGCCGGGATGGGCAGATAGACAGAGGGCATCATCCACGGCGGCAGCTTGGCGCTCAGATACCCGCTCAGCTCGCGTGCGGGAAGCGCCGCACCTTCCAGTGCGACGTAGTACGCTGCCAGCCGCTTCGTCCCCGCCTCATCTGTATGCGCGACCACCCGCGCCTCGCATATCCGTTCGTGACCCGCGATGGCGGCTTCAATCTCGCCGAGTTCGATACGAAAACCTTGAATCTTCACTTGCGCGTCGCCGCGACCAAGATATTCCACTTCGCCGTCAGGCAGCAGACGGGCCAGGTCGCCGGATCTGTACATCCGCGCGCCTGTAATCCCGGAAAATGGGTCGGGCACAAAACGCTCGTCATTGAGTTGGGGACGGTTCAAGTATCCGCGCGTCACGCCCTCGCCACCCACACAGATCTCGCCCACTTCTCCGGCCTGCACTGGTCGCCTGCCGTCCTCCAGCAGGTAGAGTTGCATATCAGGAATCGGAACGCCAATCAGGCTGCGCGCGCCATCGGCGGCATCGGCAGCGGTTACTTCCCGATAGGTTACATGCACGGTGGTTTCTGTGATGCCATACATATTGATCAATCGCGGCTGTTTGCCGCCATGCGTTGCGAACCATGGCCGCAGCGTCTTGAAGTTCAACGCCTCGCCGCCAAAGATGACCAGCCGGAGAGCCAGTTCCGGCGAACGGCGCGCCTGGTCTACAGTCATGAACTGATAGAACGCAGACGGCGTCTGGTTCAGAACCGTTACCCGCTCTTTCACTAATAGCTCATGAAAATCCTCAGGCGAACGCGAGACAGTGAAAGGAACAATCACAAGTCTTCCGCCGTGTAGCAGGCAGCCCCAGATTTCCCAGACCGAGAAGTCGAAGGCCAGGGAATGGAAGAGCGTCCAAACATCATCTTCATCGAAATGGAACCATTCGGAGGTTGCGCTCAACAGGCGCGCAACATTGGCGTGTGTCACCATCACGCCCTTGGGCTTGCCGGTCGAGCCCGAGGTATAGAGGATGAACAGGGGATCCTCGGCATGCATGTGCTCGCACGGGCACTCCGTGGTCACCATCTCTGCGGCCTCGTGGTACCAGAGGTCGCGCGAGGGATTCATGTCGATCTTGGCGCCGGTGCGCTTGACCACCACCACCCAGTCGACGCCCTCGGACTTGGCGATCGCGGCGTCGACATTGCTCTTCAGCGGCACCTTCTTGCCGCCGCGCAATCCTTCGTCGGCGGTGATGACGATCTTGGACTGGCAATCGTTGATGCGCTGGGCGAGGCTGTCGGGCGAAAAGCCGGCGAACACCACCGAATGGATCGCGCCGATCCGCGCGCNNATGGTGACGCGGTCGCCCTTCTTGACGTTACGGGTGCGCAGGATGTTGGCCATCTTGCAGACCTCGTCGTGCAGCTGGCGATAGGTGATGTGCTTCGACTCGGAAGGATTGTCGCCCTCCCAGATGATGGCGGTCTGGTCGCCGCGCTTCTCGAGATGGCGGTCGATGCAGTTCCAGGCGACGTTGAGCACGCCGTCCTCGAACCATTTGATCGAG
>PMGP01000027.1:1456-6586 GCA_003156235.1 Acidobacteriaceae bacterium | reverse complement strand
TCTCTCAATGTTCTGCTCACCAGTCATGCTTGGCGAAACGATCACAACGGATTCAGCCACCAGGCGACTGGATATGTAGACAATGCGCTGGCGCGAAGGAGTGAAGTGATCCGCGTGTACTATCCACCGGATTCCAACTGCCTGCTGAGCGTCTTCGACCATTGCCTGCGCAGCCGCAATTACGTGAATGTTGTCACCTGTGGCAAGCAGCCGCAACTCCAATGGCTGAACATGGACGAGGCGCTTGAACACTGTTCGCGCGGCGCGTCCATCTGGAAGTTTGCAACCAACGATGAAGGCGGAGAGCCAGATGTCGTTCTGGCTTGCGCCGGAGATGTGCCAACCATTGAGATCTGCGCCACATCATGGCTGCTACAGAAATATGTGCCAGGCATCAAGGTGCGCGTTGTGAATGTGGTGGACTTGATGACTCTGATGTATCCAGACAAACATCCGCATGGGATGGATGAAATGTCCTTCAATGCGCTCTTCACCGAGAATGCGCCGGTCATCTTTGCTTTCCACAACAATCGCTGGCTCATCCATACCCTGGTTCATGGGCGCTCGAATGAGGGCCGTTTTCATGTGCACGGGTACATGGATCAAGGCACGACGACCACTCCATTCGACATGGTCGTGCTCAACGAGATGAGCCGTTTTCACCTCGCGCTGGATGCACTGAAGCACGTGCCGCGGCTTAGATCGCAGGCCGCGAACGCTGTCGACCTGTTCGGCAAAAAGCTCGAAGAACATCACGATTACATTCGCGAACATCTGGAGGATATGCCAGAAATCCAGAACTGGCAGTGGACGAAGGACTTCAGCGATGCCGCCGCACCAGCTCCGATGGCCAAGGGGCATCCCGCGAAAGCAATGTTCACCGACAGTTAATCAGCGTCAGGTTACAATCGAGGCGAAGGCAGGCTATCGCAAGCGGTTTGCGATAGCTGCCTCCGCTTCCGGGATTCTGGAACTTAGGGGGAGATATTGAACGATCCGAAGGCACCATCCGATTGGTTCAAGATTGATGGAATCGATGCGCTGGTTGAGTTGGCGCTCAATCTTCACTGGTCCTGGAACCATGCGGCGGACGAGTTGTGGGAAGGCCTGGACAAAGAACTCTGGTCGGCCACACAAAATCCGTGGGTCATCTTGCGGACGGTTTCCCAGGAAAAGATCAAGGCTGCATTGAGTGATGCGCAGTTCCGCGGCCGTCTCGATAGTCTGCTCCAGCAGAATCGGGAATCCTATCAGGCAGATGCATGGTTCCAACGCAAGCATCCGGGCAGAGCTCTCACGGCGGTCGCCTACTTCAGCATGGAGTTCATGTTGAGCGAAGCGCTGCCCATTTATTCAGGTGGGCTTGGAAATGTAGCCGGCGATCAGATGAAGGCGGCCAGCGATCTTGGTGTTCCAGTTGTGGGAGTTGGGCTGCTCTATGGTCAAGGATATTTCCGCCAGGACTTCGATTCGGAAGGCCGGCAGCAGGCACTTTATCCGGTTAACGATCCAGGTCAGTTGCCCATCAGACCACTGCGGCAGAAGAACGGAGAGTGGCTGCGGCTGCAGATCCACCTTTCAGGAGCAATGATCTGGCTCCGCTGCTGGGAGGTCTCTGTTGGCAGAACAAAGCTCTACCTGCTCGACACAAATGATTTCGCAAACACAGCGGCGCATCGCGGAATCACCAGTGAACTCTATGGTGGCGATGCGGAGATGCGGCTGAAGCAGGAGATCATTCTTGGGATTGGCGGATGGCGCTTGCTGAGGGCGCTTGGTTTGCAGCCCGAAGTCTGCCATCTCAATGAAGGCCATGCGGCGTTTGCTGTGCTCGAAAGGGCGCGCTGCTATATGGAGGATCATGCGAAGCCATTCGATCTAGCTCTGGCAGTTACGCGGGCCGGAAATGTCTTTACGACACATACCGCGGTCGCAGCTGGGTTCGATCGATTTGATCCGCAACTCATCCGGCAGTATCTTGACCACTATGCGCAGGATGAACTTCGCATCTCGCTTGACGATCTGCTGAAGATAGGAAGGCAAAACCCCAGCGACAATGCAGAGCCCTTCAATATGGCCTATCTTGCTCTGCGAGGCAGCGGCCGCGTGAATGGCGTGAGCAAGCTTCACGGCGAAGTGAGCCGTCAGATATTCCAGCCGCTCTTTCCGCATTGGCCCCAGGCAGACGTCCCGATTGGCTCAGTGACCAANNGATCGCGCTGTCGAAGATGACATCCGGAACCTCACCGACGAACAAATCTGGCAGATGCGGTCCACGGAGCGAAAGACGCTGATTGACCGGTTGCGTAAACGGTATGCCCGTCAGCTCGTTTCAGAAGGCGGAGATCCATCGATTGCGAATAACATCTTCGACGAAAATGCTCTGACTCTTGGATTTGCGCGGCGCTTTGCGACCTATAAGCGTCCTGATCTTCTTCTGTTTGATTCTGAGCGGCTGGTGCGCCTTCTCTCCGACCCACAACGGCCGGTGCAACTGATTCTTGCCGGCATAGCACACCCTCAGGATTTTCCTGGACAGGCGTTGATCAAGAAGTGGAAGGATTTCATCCGGCGTCCGGAAGTTCGTTCGAGAGTCGTCTTTCTAAACGACTACGACATGATGCTGGCGCAGCACATGGTTCACGGAATTGACTTATGGCTCAACACGCCGCGCCGCCCCTGGGAGGCTTGCGGAACGAGTGGCATGAAGGTTCTTGTCAATGGCGGCTTGAATTTATCGGAGTTGGACGGATGGTGGGCTGAGGCCTATTCTCCTGAAGTGGGATGGGCCATCGGTGACGGCAAAGAGCATGGTGACGATCCCGCCTGCGATCGCACAGAGGCTGAAGCCGTGTATGCCGCATTGGAGAACGAAGCCATTCCAGAGTTTTATGAGCGGAATGAAAAAGGCCTTCCGCTGAAGTGGTTGGGACGTGTCCGCGAGAGTATGGCAAGACTTACTTCGGAGTTCTCAGCTACGCGTGCCATTCGCGAGTATACCGAAAATCACTATCTGCCAGCTGCAGCCAGTTACCGCGAACGCATGGACGGGGATAGTTCGCTTGGTGTGAGTTTGCTGCAATGGCAACAAGAGATCGTTTGGCACTGGAGCACAGTACGCTTTGGTCCTTTGGAAATTAAGACCCATGACGGCCAGCACTTCTTTCAGGTCGAAGTTTCTCCGGGCGCTCTCTCTAAGGATCAACTGACAGTCGAACTCTACGCAGACCCAGCTCAGGGAGGTGAACCAGTTCACGAAGTTATGACGGCAGCCGAATCCAGCGCGGATTCGCATGGCGTAATCATCTATTCGGCCAAGGTGCCCGCTATTCGTCCCGCGAGCGACTACACTGCGCGCGTTATTCCCCGCCATCCCAACGCATCTGTTCCGCTCGAAGCGGGGCAGATTCTGTGGCAGCGCTGATCGACAAGACAGATCGGAATATTCGTGTCATCTGCCCATGTGATTTCAATAGGATGACCGGACTGCCTGCTGTTCACATTTGACCTGACTCAACGGAGCAGTGCCTTTGATAGTATTCAAAGCGGTTCCCGCGCCAGAAGGTTCTGGCCGGGGCAATCGAAAATTACCCGACGAATAGAACGCGGTAGATTCTGGTTTTACAGAGCTGAATCAAGAGAGCAGGCCCAAATGAATTCGCAAACGCTTAGAGACACCGCACAGGCTCTTTTCGCAGGCAACAAGGGCTTGCTTGCAATGGATGAAAGCAATGGGACATGCAACAAACGATTTGCCAGCTTGGGGATTCCCCAGACCATCGAGGCTCGCCGCGCCTATCGTGAATTGATTGTGACTACCATGGGGCTCGGTGAGTGCATCGGCGGGGCAATCCTCTACGACGAGACGATCCGTCAACAAAGGAGCGACGGCACTCCGTTTGTCAAAGTCCTCATTGACGCGGGTATCATTCCTGGAATCAAAGTCGATACCGGCGCCAAGGAGTTGGCAGGTCATCCCGGCGAAAAGGTGACGGAAGGCCTGGATGGATTGCGCGACCGGCTTGCTGAATACGTTCGCATGGGCGCCCGGTTTGCTAAGTGGCGCGCAGTCATCACTATTGGCGACGGTATACCAAGTTGGGGTTGCATTGAGGCCAATGCACAGGCTCTGGCTCGCTATGCAGCATTGTGCCAGGAAGCAGGTCTCGTTCCAGTTGTCGAGCCTGAAGTTCTCATGGATGGCGAGCATACGTTGGAGCAATGCTTCGAGGTCACTGAGGAAGTTCTGCGAGAAGTTTTCTGTCAGCTTTACACGCAACGGGTCATGCTGGAAGGAATGATTCTGAAGCCCAATATGGTTCTTCCTGGTTCGACCTGCCCTAAACAAGAAGCTATAGATGAAGTAGCCGACGAGACGGTCAATTGTCTCTTGCGAGCCGTCCCCGCTGCTGTTCCGGCAATTGCGTTTTTGTCAGGCGGCCAATCCGCAGAGCTGGCCTCAGCTCGTTTGAATGCGATGAATGTGAGATTCAAGTCGCGGTTGCCTTGGGCGTTGGCATTTTCGTTTGCACGCGCCATCCAGCAGCCAGCCTTGGAGCTTTGGAAGGGCCAGGAGACCAATGTATTGGCGGCACAGCAGGCTTTGGTTCATCGCGCACGCTACAACCAAGCTGCGCGCCGAGGCGAATACTCTGCCGAGATGGAGAAGAGATGACGGGAAGCAAGCACAATCTGGAAGGAAATAGCAGTGACAGGGGTGAGCCTGATCCCGGCCCTTATTGGAGACGGATGCATCGCGACTGGCGCTTCTGGGTAGGCGCTCTCTTCATGGCTGCCGCGCTCGCTATCTACATTCTGAGTGAAAACCTGGCGCGGGTTCCGCATGGCCGCCAGTTTCCTTGAGTTACAGTCAACCCGCTGGCATAAAGGCGAAGAATGGCTCTTGCACGCCGAGACAGGCGCATGTGAATTTCACCCAGACAACGCAGTAACCTTGTTGGAAATCGCGCTGCCCGAATCGTCTTAAGCCGTTCAATTACGAGAGAGTAAGCGTGGCCGGAAACTCCAATTGAGATTGTATGGAGTCTGAGGTGGATGAATGGTGAAGAAGTTAATTGTCTTTGATCTCGACGGAACGCTCGCCGCAAGCAAGTCGTCACTCGATGCCGA
>PMGP01000027.1:0-1420 GCA_003156235.1 Acidobacteriaceae bacterium | reverse complement strand
TCAGTTCCCTGAAGAAAGCCACCGAAGACGCAGGCTTCCCGGTCGAAAAGACGTGGGGAGAGACCATTGAAGATCGTGGAAGCCAGGTGACGTATTCCGCACTGGGTCAGCAGGCTCCCTTAGAGGAGAAGGAGAAATGGGATGCGGATTTTTCCAAGCGGAAGAAAATCAAAATAATTCTTGACACTATGATTCCGGAGTTCTCGGTGCGACTCGGTGGCGCGACATCCATTGATGTCACCAAGCCAGGCATTGACAAAGCCTACGGGATCAAAAAGCTGCAAGCGACACTTGGCATTTCTATAAAGGAAATGATTTACGTGGGAGATGCTTTGTTTGTGGGAGGGAACGACTACCCGGCTGAACAGGCTGGTGTTATTTCCATTCCAGTTCGAGGTCCCAATGAGACCAAGCGGGTGATCGAAGCAATCATCGCTTGTTTGGACGATGGTCAACAGGCGCGAATCTTTGAGGCGCCGAATGCGACTGCTTGAGGAGTGCAGATGAACGAATTCAAGCTGCGCCGCCTGGGGATGCTGATGGAGCCTGAACCCGGCAATCCCATGGAAGTTGAAGGCGTCCTGAATCCAGCGGCTGTTCGCGGCCCTGACGGGGAACTCTATCTGTTTCCGCGGATGGTCGCGAAAGGAAATTACTCGCGCATTGGGATTGCGCGGGTGCAATTCAATGAAGCCGGCGATCCGATTGGCGTCGAGAGGCTCGGCATCGCACTGGAGCCGGAAGCCGATTATGAACGGCGGCCCGATGGCAGCGGTGGCTGTGAGGATCCCCGCGTCACGTTCGTGGAACCGCTACAAAGCTACATCATGTCCTACACAGCATTTTCGCCTCAAGGCCCAAGGATCGCTTTGGCCGAATCGGAGGATCTCTTCCACTGGGAGCGTCTCGGACTCACAACCTACGCTCATTGGCACGGCATTGAATTGGGCAANNGATGCGAGCCTATTCCCTGTCGCAATCCCTAACTCCTCCGGGAAACTGGAACTGGGCATGCTCCACCGTCCGCTTTTTCCGGGCACTCGTCCCGAGGAGACCGCCTGCCATCCAACGTCCCGTAAGGTCGATCTCGATCGGGAGAGCATCTGGATTTCCTATTGCCCGCCGGTCTTGAAAAACCATGAACCAGATCGCCTGGGCCGGTTTACCTCTCATCACAGACTGGCGACTCCAGTCTCGCCCTGGGAGCGGCTCAAGATCGGCGCTGGAACTCCGCCCATCCTAACCAAGCACGGATGGATGATTGTTTACCATGGTGTCAGCGAAGCTGCAAGTACAGGCAGCGACGGGCATCAACTATGCTACTCGGCTGGGGTGATGGTGCTCTCAAAGCAACATCCGCGCGTGGTACGTTATCGCTCGGTTGAGCCGGTGTTGACTCCGGTGCTCCCGCAAGAGCGCG
>PMGP01000292.1:12039-12900 GCA_003156235.1 Acidobacteriaceae bacterium | reverse complement strand
TCGCGGCGCGCGCCTATTTCAATGACGCGACGATTACATCCCTGGCCACGCAACTTTATGAGCGCGTGAACTGGCCGTGGATGTTGAATGGCGGAAATTCCTTCGCCATGGCCTGGTATCCGGCCACGGCCGCGACTCCTGGCTTTTCATCGTCGCGCTACGATACTTATTGCGAGCTGATGGCGCTCTATTTGCTGGCCATAGGCTCACCCACCTATCCCATTGCGCCGTCTTGTTGGGCCGCCATTGCGCGCCCCATTCTTACCTACGAAGGTTACAGTTACATCAGCGGCAACAGCGATCCGCTGTTCACCCACCAGTGGTCTCATGCGTGGTTCGACTTCCGCTCCAAGGCCGATGCTTTTGCCAACTACTTTACGAATTCCATCTACGCAACGCAGGCCCATGAGACGTTTTGCATGATGGCTTATCCGGACTGGTATACCGAGGATTACTGGGGCATAACGTCGTCAGACTATGTGGGTGGCTATACCGCCTGGGGCGGACCGCCCGCGCAAGGGCCAATCGACGGGACCGTCGTTCCCTGCGCCGCAGCCGGATCGCTCCCCTTCCTGCCCAACGAGTGCCTTGAGGTTCTGGAAGCCCTGCGCTCGAACTGGGGCGCGCAGGCCTGGGGGCGCTATGGCTTTGTCGATGCCTTCAATTCCCACTCTTCTCCAAAGTGGTATAACACGGATTGTCTGGGAATCGATCTGGGCATTTCGGTGCTGATGGCGGAAAATCTTCGCACTGGGCTCGTGTGGCAAACTTTTATGAGTAATCCAGAGCCTGTGAACGCCATGCAGTTGGTGGGATTCCACTAGAGGCTGTTACATAACCTGGTTTTGAAAGGGCACGGCT
>PMGP01000292.1:0-12030 GCA_003156235.1 Acidobacteriaceae bacterium | reverse complement strand
ACGACTTCAGTCGTGCCGCTGACGGAGCATAATAATCGCGGGCTTTAGCCCCTGAGGGAAAGCTCAAAGACGGACAGTATTCGGCTATGAAACAGATTCTAGGTTCCGCATCTGCAGGCAAGGAGTTTTGCAGTTTTGATGACCAAGCAAATCGGTACGTGGATGATGGACCGGCGGCAGGCGCTCAAGACAATGGCGGCAGCAGCGGGATGCGCCCTTGCGCCCGGAATTATCGCTTTCGCGAGTGAACCCTGGAAACTATCCAATGAGGATGAGGCATTCCTGGACGACCTGGAACGGCAAGGATGCCTGTACTTCTGGGAGCAGGCGAGCGCGAAGACCGGGCAGATTCTCGACCGTGCGCGCAACGATCTTTCCGGCGCGCTCGACCCGCGGCGCCAAGCCAGCATCGCCTCCGCGGGTTTTGGCTTGTCCGCGCTGTGCATCGCGGATCGCCGCGGCTACCTGCCACATGCGCAGATCGTGGAGCGGGTGAAGACGACGCTGGAGTGGCACCTGAACAGCTTGCCGGAGGTGCATGGCTTCTTTTATCACTTCTCGGATATTGAAACCGGCGAGCGATACCAAGGCGCGGAGCTTTCCTCGATCGATACATCGCTGCTCCTGTGCGGCGTCCTGACCGCGCGAGCGTACTTTGAGGACGCACGAATCCAGTCACTAGCCCAACAGATTTACGAACGCGTGGACTGGCCGTGGATGCTGAATGGCGGCAAGACGTTCTCGATGGGATGGAAACCGGAGTCGGAATTTCTGCATTCGCGCTGGAAAACGTTTTGCGAACTGATGATGCTCTACCTTTTGGCCATCGGCTCGCCCACGCACGCCATAGCGCCGGAGTATTGGAATCACTTTTCGCGCCCTGTGATCCATTACAAAGGGTACGACTATATCAGCGGTGACGACCTGTTGTTTACGCATCAGTTTTCACATGCCTGGTATGATTTTCGCGGCAAACGCGACGCCTACGCCGATTACTTTGCGAATTCCGTGACCGCGACCCGCGCCCACAAAGCATTCTGCCTCTCGCGCCCCAAGTGGTACAGCGAGGATTACTGGGGCATCACAGCCTCTGACTCAGTGCGCGGTTACACGGCCTGGGGCGGACCGCCTAAGCAGGGACATTTGGATGGGTCGGTTGTTCCATCGGCTGCGGCAGGTTCACTGGCTTTTCTGCCTGCCGAGTGCCTTTCCGTTCTGCGCGCGATGCGCTCGAAATGGGGCAAACAGGCCTGGGGGCGCTATGGCTTCGTGGACGCGTTCCATCCTGCCGCCAACTGGTATGATCGGGATGTATTGGGGATCGACCAAGGCATCTCTGTCCTGATGGCGGAGAATCTCCGCTCCGGGCTGGTGTGGAGCGCTTTCATGCGCAACCGCGAGAGCGTAAGCGCGATGCAAAGGGCCGGTTTTCATGGCAACGGTTTGACGGCATGACCCGGATCGCTCCCGACGCCGTTTTTCCTTGCTCGGCAGATGCTTTGGCGCGTGCATGGCCTGGCTTGTATGCCCCGGCGCGCTAGCCCTGGAGACCCCGGGTGACGAATATCCCATTCAAACCGATCACGCTGAAAGAGCTTGCGGCACGCCTGGAACTATCGCAGTCCACCGTCTCACGCATCGTCAACGGCGCGGGGGCCGCGCATCGCATCGCCGAGGAAACTCAGCAGCGCGTGCTTCACGCCGCGGCGCTGTATGGCTACTCCGCCAATACCGTTGCCCGAAGTTTGCGCCAGAAGCGAACCTACACCATCGGCGTCATCGTTCCTGAGATCAGCGAAGGTTACTCGACGGCGGTTCTCAGCGGCATTGAGGACGAGCTTCTGAAGGATGGCTATTTCTATTTTGTGGTCAGCCATCGCCATCGCGCCGACCTGCTGCTGGGTTATCCGCGCATGATGCTGGCTCGCTCCGTCGAGGGCATCATCGCCGTCGATTCGCCCATCGAAGAAGAACTGCCCGTTCCACTGGTCGCCGTCTCCGGGCACAAACGGCACGAAGGCGCCATCAACATCGAATTGCACCATGAGCAGGCAGCGCATCTGGCGCTCGACCACCTTCAGTCGCTGGGACATAAACGAATTGCCTTCATCAAAGGACAATCCTTCAGCTCAGACACCAGCCCGCGGTGGCAAGCGATTGTGGATGTGGCCCGGAGCCTGGGCATCGAAGTAGACCCGCGGCTGGTGGTGCAGTTGCAAAGTCCGGAGCCCGGCGCCGGTCCGGGCCTTGAAGTAACGCGGAAGTTGCTGGAGACCAAGCAGCCTTTCACGGCAATCTTCGCTTTCAACGACGTCACCGCAATCGGTGCGATCCTTGCTCTGCGCGAGGCGGGGCTGCGCGTCCCCCGTGACGTTTCGGTGCTGGGCTTTGACGACGTGCTGGTGGCTTCGACCAACAACCCGCCGCTGACCACCATTCATCAGCCTTTGCGCGCCATGGGGCAAGCCGCGGCCAGCACGCTGCTGAAACTCATTCGCGATGAGATTCCTCATCCTCATCCTGCCGTCATCACCGTCTATCCCAAGCTGGTGGTGCGCAAATCCACCGGCCACGTCTCCGCGCACCCCGCGTCGGCCTCTCCCGCCGCTGAGGACTGAGACTCTTCCCGAAACAAATCAGGCATATGCAAGAAATGCTCTGCGTGAATGGAACACTCACACAGAGCATTTCTTCTGTTTTGTCATAAAAAAACAGGGTGCACCGGGCGGCGCACCCTGCATTAGTTAGAAGCTGAACCGCGCCTGAAGATCGACCGTGCGCGAGCCGAGAGCGGCCCCAGCTTGCCCGAAGTTATTTGAATTGATGTTAGTCCCAATTGAGCCTGGGTTGAAGTTCAAAAAATTGAAAATGTTCAAGGCGTCCATGCGAATCTCGATCTTCGCCTTATCGCCTAGAACTCGCATCTTTGGCAGGCCGAAGCCCTTCGACACAGTTAGATCGACATCCCTGTAACCGGGACCGTTGAAGGAGTTGCGCTGAATCCCCGGCGCTGGAGGAAGGCCGGCGGCTACTCCAGGATACGAGCCACCCGCCAGAGCCGCAGAGTAATCCGGCACAGAGAAGTACTTGTTGGAATAGGAAGCCGGGTTCGAGACCACCCCGGTGAGGATATTCGGGAAGTTACTATTTTGGCCGTTTCCTACGCCCGGACCAGACTTGAAGGCATCGTTGCTGGTGCTATTGCCCGCGCCGCCAAGATACTTCGGCCGCAATGAACCATAGCCAGATCCATTGTAGTAAAGGGTTGGCGTGGAGTACATCGGCGTCCACCCAAAGCCGCTGTGGAGATTCAAGATTCCGCTCAGCGACCATCCGCCGGCTACCTTCTCCATCCAGTTTTGGTTGCCGTGGAAGATGACCGGCTGCCACATGCCAAACAGCTTGAAGGACCTGCCAACGTTGAAATCCGAGCGCCCATAAGCGAAGCGCGGGTTGTATGGATAAGGGTCCTCCTCATAAGGACCGGAACCTTGATCCATGCTCTTGGCCCAGGTGAACTGCGCTTGCGCTGAGAAGTGATGCACGAACTGGTGCTTCAGCATAGCCAGCATCATATTGTTGTTGGATGCGGCTTCATTTCCGTAGTAGTCCACATTCGTTACTAAAGGATTCAAAGTCAGCCCCTGAGCGGCGGCCACGACATTTTCCTGGTACTGAGTGATGAGGTGGTGTGAAGAGCTTCCCTGGTATCCCAAACTGGCTACAAGCTGGTGGCCGAGATCGTACTCGGTTCCCAGGGAGTAATGCTCGGAATAGGCTGTTGGGAGATGGTTGGGAACGGCCGTAACACTGCCGTTGCCAGCGGAAGGAAGGTTGTTCGTGTTGTAGAGCGTTTTGGTATACGGATTCGGCGCGAAGCCGGCCAAGGAAGTTGCACTACTCGAAATTCCATACTGAATATCCGGGTTGATGGTGGTTGGGGAATTGCTGTCGAGCCAATACCAACCGGCTGCTGGCGGGTTATTGTTCGTATTTCCCGAGATGGCAATCTCTTCCTGGTTGTAGTTCATGCCATATCCCCCGCTTACCACCAATTTTCCGTGGAATCTATCGGGGCTCCAGTTAAACCCAATCTGGGGGCCGAAGTTGCCTTTTTGCGGCGTCCATAAATTGCCGCCTTGCTGGAGGTTGAGACCGGTCAGGTAAGCCGACCCTGTACCGAACTGCGCTACACTTATGTTTTTTTGCTTGTCATACAGTGAGCCGAAGTAGCCGTAGCGCAATCCAACATTGATAGTAAAATTCGGTCTGAACTTCCAGTCGTCCTGAACAAAAAGGCCCAACAGGTTTTCACGGTCGTCCGCGCGGCTTCCTCCGGGCATGCCGGTCGCCGTATCGAAGTTGCCGTACTCGGTTTTCGGAGCGTCGTTGAGGAAATCCCAGATATTGAAGAAGTTATAGCCGGGACGCCCGACTGGATTATTCAGGTAGTCCAGTTTGGTTAATTCTCCACCAAACTTGATCGTATGACGCCCGGTGACCTTGGTCGCGACATCTTTATATCCGAAGGTCCATTGATCGAGATCGCTTCCCAAGGCCGCGCCAAAACTCAAAGAGCCGGCATTCACCTGAGGCAGGCCTACCGGCGCCTGAGGGTTGTCTTTAATTTCGTTCCAGCGCCATCCTGCCGCATTTGCCCGCGCTTCATTGAGGAAGCTGGCCGAAAACGTATGGTTCCAGAGAATGGTGAATGCGTCGTTGATTGCGTCGTGATGGAAAAGGTCATAGACGCGATTGCCGTTGTAGTTAGTCTCACTTTCCGGTTCCCAGTAGATTGCGAATGCCAAGTGGTCTTTGCCGGTAACATCGGCATCCAGCCGCCCGTTGTATTGAGCCAAGGTGCGCTTGTCTGGATTAATGGTTGCATAATCCGCAATATCGGCAACAGTCGATAGTCCATTGCCAAATCCGGGAGTATTCGATTGGGTAGTCCACGAAAGATCCTGCGTTCCTAAATGCGAGGTCAGCGGCGAACCGATATTCAGTCCTTTGCCGGCGATAGTATTGCACGTTGTGCCCTCGAGGAGACCGGCCGTGGCGCAGGTTTGCGCAATGATTCCCTGTGAGTTGACAGCCGACCCTGGAAATGTGAGGAAGGTCTTGGCAATGCTGCCGGCGGGAGCCAATGCGTCGAAGTCTGCCGTGTCATACCAACCTGATCCCGTCACGCTCGAATTTGCCCGTATCGTCTCGTAGGCGAAGAATCCGAAGATTTTGTTCTTCCAAATCGGAGCACCGACGCTGCCGCCATACTGGTTGAAATCGTTCGAATCCCGGTTCAGATTTCTTAACGCGGGCTTCGGCGAGACGTTATAGAACGCCGGTCCGTCGTAACGCTGATAGGCATTGAGGCCGGGACGGTGCGCCTGGAAGAAGTAGCTGCCATGGTATTCATTGCTACCGCTCTTGGAGGTCACCTGCGTGACAGCGCCACTGAAGCGGCCATTCTCGGCGTCATAGGTGTTGGTGACAATCTTGACGCTGGCAACCGATTCTTCTGTTGGCGTGATGACGGTGGTTCCACCCCAAACCGCGCTCACCGTATTGACTCCGTCGATGGTGATGCTGTTGGTTTCATATTGCCCGCCATTGGCATCCGCCTGGGGGCCATTCTCTGTCTGGAAGATGCCTGCGTTGCGGCCACTTCCGCTCGTTCCGCCCGGGCCCTGAGAGCCGGGAAGGTTGTATGTGCCGCCGCCTGAGCCCTGCGACCCGTCGGAGATGGTGCCGGGTGCGAGCTGAGTGAGCTGGAAGACATCGCGCTGAAAGCTGGGCATATGCTCAACTTCATTGCTGCTGATGACGGCGCCGATAGTCGCGGTCTGCGTATCCATAGCCGGTGTCAGCGACGCATCGACGGACACCGACTCAGAAACAGCGCCAAGCTCCAGCTTGATGTTCAGAGCATTGGGCTGCTCAGGAATCAACTGGAGATCGTTGAGAACATGCTTCTTGAATCCCTGCTTTTCGACCGTCAGAGTGAAGTGGTCGGCGGGAAGGGCGTTGAAGTTGAACACGCCCGCATCGTTGCTCGTGCGCACAACGGTTTCGTTCGTTGCAGTGTCGATAAGGGTGAGAGTTGCGCCCGAAACAAGCGCCCCATTCGGGTCCATCACAATGCCCTGGATGGATGCCCGGTACTGCGCATGAGCGGGCACGGCAAAAACGACCAGCAACACCAAGGCTGGCCACAAGGAGGCGAGAGCAGACAAACACCCTACATCCTTCCGTCGATGGTTGGTAATGTTTAACATGTTTAAAATCTGCATCTTGGTCTCCTAAGAACCGGTTGCGGCTGTCCATTGAAATATTTCGCTTTTTCGGCAGTGCCGTCTGGTCAATACCGAACGTGCACAATCGATTGCGCAACGGATTATTGATACCACCACCAGGATTTCCCTGTCAACTATCTTTTTTTAGGGGTCCGGCAGATTGCCGGGCACTTTCGGGTGGGAAGCCGCTATATATTGATTCTGATGGACTTTTGCCCACACCACAAGGAATGCGCGCACTTCGAGGAGCAATTGGGAGGCATTTGCTGTCCCGCCACGCCGGAGGCCAAGCCATGAACTGTCTGCGCAAGGAGTTTGAAGTCTTCCTTGGTTGCCCGCGCTCCATGCGGGTATTGATCGTGTCCAACATGATCTATGCCCTGGTGCTGCCGGTGATCGATGTTTTCGTGGCGGCCTACGTCATGCGGAATTCTCACGCTGTCGCCAGGGTCGTCACCTATCAGCTGGCGGTTTACGCGGCCACGCCCGTGGCGTTCTATCTGAACGGCATCCTGCTGGGTCGCGTCGCAGCGAAGCATTTGTACGCCGCCGGGATGCTGCTGTCTGGGGTGGCGATGATGCTGTTGATGCGATCGGGCGTCTTGACGCCCATGGGCATCGCGACCTCGGGTCTGGCCATGGGCCTGGCCACCGGCCTCTTCTGGGCCAACCGCGGATTCCTGGCGCTGGCCACCACCAACGATGACAACCGCAACTACTACTATGGGGTCGAGCTGTTCTTTGCCACTTTGGCGGCTGTCGTAGTTCCGGCGCTGATCGGCTGGTTCATCAGCGGCTCCACTCTCTACGGCTGGCTGGGTGGAACCGCCAACCGCGCGTATCGCATCATCGCGATGGCCGTCCTTGGCCTCTCCGTTTTATCCGCCGTTCTGCTCGAAAGGGGCAGCTTCCGCAATCCAGGCCGTACCCACTTCGTCTTCTTCCGGTTTCATGCATTGTGGAGGCGAATGCTCGAGTTGGCCGTGCTCAAAGGCCTGGCCCAGGGATACATCCTTACGGCGCCGGCCATGCTCATCCTGCTGCTGGTCGGCCAAGAGGGAACACTGGGCGCAACGCAGGCTGTCGGCGGCGTTTTCTCCGCCTGTCTCCTGTATGCTGTTGGGCGAATCACAGTACCTTACCATCGCAGGATCGTCTTTGCCGCCGGACTGGTGTTGTTTCTTGTGGGCGCCGTCAGTAATACATTATTTTTTAACGCTGTGGGCGTGCTGATTTTTATAGGGTGCCTTGCGCTGGCCAAACCGCTGCTGGATCTTGCCTATAATCCGATTGAGTTCCAGATAGTGGATGTGGTCTCGCGCATGGAGGGACGGAATGAATATGCCTACCTTTTCAATCATGAGATCGCACTCTTTACAGGACGTTGCCTGGGCTGCGTCTTGTTCTTGGCTATTGCCCACTGGTGGTCTGGAGTCGCGGCACTCAAATATGCCTTGCCGGTGGTTGCGCTGTTGCAGTTGTTTTCCATTCGGGTAGCAGGCGAGATTTCACGAGAACTGAAAGTGGTGCGCAGTACTTCGCTTCCCGGCTTCGGCGGACCTGCTACGGAATTCTGAGATCTATGTGGAAGTGGACAGACGCAAGGATTCATTTACGTTCCACTGCATTCTAAACCGGTGTATGCCGGTCTTCGACCACAGTTCCTTTCGACCTTTAGCCGGCCTCTTTCACCCGGATGAAGCTTCGGCAAGGAACAATAAAGTGGAATTTCCCCGCAAGAACATGCTCACAATTGCACATTATTATGCGCTGACCTCATATTAATTATTGATGACAGGATTGATGCTTTGGTGATCCAATGATCGTAACATCGGAAGAAGTCGCTGTTTCCTGGCGATCTCAATGGATTCAGAAAGGAATTCTATGTCCCGCATTTCCGCAAGTGTTCTCACAATCTGCTTGTTGTCGCTTCCCTCGGCAGCTTTTGCCGACCCTTACCCGTTCACGCCGCCCTCGCCCGACATCGAAGTATCCGGTCCAGGACTCGGTTACGCTTTCAACGGGACCAACCTGACCTTCACTGACAATACGACATACGGCGATGTAATAGTGATTGAGGATCTCGCAGGCACTCCTTGCTACCCCAGTTCCGGCGTGTGTAGTGTGCGTCCGGATCTGAACTTTACTGCGAATGCGTCCGGGTTTACCATTACCGGGCAATCCGCCCTGGATTACGGCAAATCTTCCGACCCAACGGTCACCTACTTGACGGGTTCTTACGTTTCAGGCTCTTACGTCAATCAAGCCAACATCGAATACGGCGAGTTGTTTACGGTGACGTCTGACAATGTGGCGGAGTGGACCGCACTGGAGGAGCTCTATCCATCATCTAGCGGAACCAATCCGGCTACCAATATGCTCGGCGATACGATGCTCATAGATTTCGATACCTATATTGACGCTGGCGATATGGAAGTCTATACCGCTCCAACTCCTGAGCCTGCTACTTTGACCCTGCTCTGCGCCGGCCTTGCCGCGGGAGCGCTTCGCAGGCGGCTGGCCCGCAAGAGGATGTAACAGGTTTCTCTCGCTTGGCCGGGTCGAGAGGCTCCAGGTCTGACTAGTCTTTCTGGGTGCTTGCACCGCAATTCGATACTCAACAAGGTCAGCACATGCATTATGGCAATTTCAATCAAGAGCGCAGTGGCGCCGCAACTGAAGACCTTCACGCCTGGGAGGCGGCCGGGGCTGATTCCGCCGAGGCGCTTTCCGCATGGGTTGGCGCGCGCCTTGCGGCGCATGAGGCGGCGTTGGCCGCGCTGCTCGCCGTTGAGGGCGTGCGCACGCCGGAGAATTCGCTACGCCTTTACGACGAGGCCATCGAACAGCTCAGCCTGGCCGGCTCGCAGGCCGGCATACTGAACTCCGTGGCTGCCGATAAGGCGGTGCGCGATCAGGCGCAGTTGGAAGCGCAGCGGGTGGCGCAGGCTGCCAGCGCCCTCAGCCTGAATCGAGCCGTCTATGAGGCTCTCGCGGCCATCGATCTGGGCAATTCGAGCGCGGCTACAAAGCATTACGTTGAGCGGACGCTGCTCAGCTACCGGCTAGCCGGCGTAGACAAGGACCAAGCCACGCGCGACCGCCTGCAAGCCTTGCACGACAAGGCTACGCAGCTCTCGCTCACATTCAGCCGCAATATTCAGGAGGGCGCGAAGACTATCGAGGCCATCGTGGCTGAACTCGACGGCCTGCCCGCCGACTATCTTGCGCGCCATCCGGCAGACGCCGACGGCCGCGTCACGCTCTCGACCGACCCGCCCGACATGCAGCCGGTGATGACCTTCGCCGCGAACGCCGCTCTGCGCGAGCGGATGTTTTTTGCCTACAACACCCGCGCCTATCCGGCCAACAAAACGATTCTGGAGCAATTGCTGACCACGCGCCAGGAGATTGCCGGCATACTCGGCTTTCGCAGTTGGGCCGATCTGGCCACAGCCGACCAGATGATGGCCTCGGCGGCCAATGCACGCGCGTTTCTGGCCAAGCTCAACGAGGCCAGCCTGGAGGGCGCGCGCCGCGAGCACGAATTGATTCTCAATTTCACACGCCAACGCCAGCCGGAGCTGATGGCCATCGACATCGCCAGCCGGGGCTACTGGTATGAGCAGTTTCGCCGCTCCGCCTTCGACTTCGATTCGCAGTCCGTGCGCCCTTACTTTCCCTACGCACAGGTGGAGGCCGGCGTGCTGGAGACGGCGGCGCGCTTGTTCAAGATTGAGTTCCGCCGCACGACCGCGCCGGCGTGGCATCCGGAGGTTTCAGTCTTCGAGGTCAACGACCGCGGACGGATTGTGGGCCGCTTTTATCTCGACATGCATCCCCGCGAGGGCAAGGACAAGTGGTTTTCCGCCTCGCCAGTGGTCACCGGCGTGCGCGGGCGCGCTCTGCCCGAGGCCGCGCTCATCTGCAACTTCCCCTGCGGTAACGGCAACGATCCCGGCCTGCTCCAATACAACGATGTGGTCACTTTCTTTCACGAGTTCGGCCACCTTATGCACGCCATCCTGGGCGGACACACGGAGTGGGCGGGCATCAGCGGATTTGCCACCGAGGGCGATTTCATCGAGGTGCCCTCGCAGATGCTGGAAGAGTTTTTCCGCGACGAGAAGCTGCTTCATGCCTTTGCGAAACACTATCAGACCGGCGAAACGCTCCCTTCCGAGACCATCAAAAAAATGAAGCTGGCCGGAGCCTTCGGACGCGCAGATTGGGTTCGTTCGCAGCTTTTTTACACCACGCTCTCGCTGGACCTGCACGACCAGAACCCGGCGGGCCTGGACCTGGACCTCACCACCCGGCAGCTCTATCAGAGCCTGCAACCCTGGACGTGGCTGGAAGGCAACCGCATGTACGCGAGCTTTGGCCATCTGACCGGCTACTCGTCGAACTACTATACCTATGCTTTTGATAAGGTGATCGCGCTGGACTTTTTTGCCCAGTTCGATCCCGCCGACCTGCTGGGCTGCGATGCCGGTAGCCGTTATCGCAAATTGGTGCTCGAACAAGGCGGGTCAAAGCCGGGCCGCCAGATGGTGCGCGACTTCCTGGGCCGCGATGAGGAGTTTTCAGCGTTTTCCAACTGGCTGAACGAGGAGTTTGATGGCGAATTGCTGGACGATCTTGAGGATATCCGTATTGCCGAAGAGCGGTTGGCCGAGATTCACTCTGGCCGCGTCAAGACGATTCCTCTTGAGGAAGTAATGAAGAGAATGGGAAAAGAAGAAAGACCCCGACGTTCCTAGCTTGCTTTTCGTGTCTCCTCAGTGATGTGTTCTGAAAGGACATGGTTGATGCGTTTCTCGTATTCTTCCCCAGCGGGTGAATGGGAGCGAAACCACGCTACGACTTCCGAATCAACGCCAATCGCCACTTTGTCGCCGGGGCCGGTGTAGAAGAGCCCGCGCTTGGCGCCGGTCCAGTCACGGACCTCGGGAATGTCGGAGGTGTCGATTGCCTCGTCCGGCAGGGCTGCCAGCCGTTCCAGCCGTGCGAACTGCTCGTGACTGAGCTTGCTAGAATTCTCCATCTTCATAGGCTCGCCTCTCGAAGGAGGTTGTGATGCGCGCGCTGATGATTCTGCCGATTGCAGCGGCTTCCGACTCCCATTCTACAAATTGATTGCCAAAATGAAGTCCGGTTCACAACACGATACCCTGATTCGTTATCATAGACCCACTATGGCAAACACACAGAATTTCAACGGCAAATGGGCGCTGGTGACCGGGGCCAGCTCGGGAATTGGCGCGTCGCTGGCGCGGGAGCTGGCCAAGCACGGAGCCAAACTTATCCTCACTGCGCGGCGGCTTGACCGGCTGGAGAAGCTGGCTGCGGAACTCACGGCCAAAGGAACAGAGGTTCGCATTGTCACGGCGGACCTGAACGATCCCGCCGCGCCGCAGAAAATTTATGACGCTACCGAAGGTGCGGGCCTTCCCGTCGACGTTCTTATCAACAACGCCGGCCTCGGCCAATATGGCGCGTTCTGCACAAGCCCCGTCGAGCAGGAGCTGGGTCAAGTGCGCGTCAACTGCGAGGCCATGGTGCGGCTGACCCGGCTGTTTGTTCCACGCATGGTGGAGCGGCGTCGCGGATGGGTGCTGATGTTGGCCTCGACAGCCAGCTTTCAGCCCGTGCCGTACCTCACTACCTACGCGGCCACCAAGGCCTTCGACCGCTTCTTTGCGCTGGGACTGGCCGCCGAGGTGGCCCGCTTCGG
>PMGP01000173.1 GCA_003156235.1 Acidobacteriaceae bacterium | reverse complement strand
CGGCCAGGAGGCCAGCGCTACATTCATGCAATTGCTTAATCATGCGGTCAGGGTACTAATTCATTTCTGCCGGCATCGCGAGCAATCGTGAATAGATTGCTCGCGACTTAATGACAAGGAAATTAGTGTAACTCGCTACTTTATTGATTAGATTTTCCACTAACTTCAGTTTCTTCATTTCATCTTTATCGGTTCGGCTCTAACCTACAACTAACTCATGCAGCTTTCCTCTATTTTCCCGGAGTCAGGTTCCGGATTCGTGCAAGCATTCAGAATATCCCGGAGATTATCGGACGGGAGTAGCCATACCAACTTCTAACCACAGGAGAACGCACATGGCAGATCAGAAAGCACCTCAGATGCAAGCCTCCCTGGGCCTTACGGGGCTTACCAGCAACGCAATGGCCCTCATCGCACCCGGCGCCTTTCTATGGCTCACCTTCTACATTCAGGCCACTACCGGCACAACTGCACCAGCCATGTGGCTGGGCATCTTTGCCGCCCTGCTGCTCTGTCTGGCCACGGCGGTCGCCTACGCGGAAATCTCCAAGCTCTATCCCGGCACCGGCTCGAGTTACTACTACGCCGAGCAGGCGCTGCTCTCCAAGGACAAAGCTTTCAGGTACGCCCGCGTGGCCAAGTTCATCGTCGGCTGGGGCTCTCACCTTTACTACTGGGTTTATCCCGGCGTGATGGTGGCCGTTACAGGCGTGTTCGTCGGCTATGTAGTCGGCTTCCTCTATCCCAACTTTATGAGCGGCTCCAACCCGGGGCTTCTCTTCATGGCGCTGATTGCGGTAGTCTTCTCGTTCTTCGTCGGCTGGATCGCATCGAAGGGCGCGGGCGCTTCTACCGCCGTCAACCTGGCCATCAACGTGATTCAGATCTCCGCGCTGATGATCTTCAGTGTGCTGGCAATCGGTTATCGCACTAGTCATCCCGCGGGGACCGCGGCCTTCCAGTACGACGGACAGACACTGGCCACTTATGACTACCAATACGCCACGGCCAAGGACGGCTCCATCCTCCGCGACTCGGCAACCCAGGCGCCACTGCCTTTGCTCGACGCGGCCGGCAAGAAGGTTCCCTTCGTCATCGACTATCCAGAGAAGGACTCGACCGGCGCATTCCTGTCCCACACCTCCGCCACCTCGGTCATTGCGCCGCACAGCATCAGCTTCATGTTCATTCAGGCAACGGTCGCCATTCTGATTCTGGTCGGCTTTGAGTCGGTTACCTCGATGGGAGGCGAGGCAAAAAATCCCACCAAGCATATACCGATTGCCGTCATCGCTTCGCTCTTGATTCAAGGCTTGGTCTGCTATCTGATCGAGTATTTCGCGGCCAACTACTTCCTTAACTCGGGGTATACCATGGCCAGCGCCTCGACCTCCGCCGCGCCCGTCGGCGACATGATGATTATCGTCGGCGACGCGCTGCTGGGCCACGGCAACGGAAAGTACTTCATGCTGGCCGAAGCCTTCACCGTCTTTTTGGCGCTGATCGGCACCACGCTGAGTTGCATGAACACAGGCGCCCGCGTTACTTACGCGATGGGCAAGGACGACGAGGCTCCCGAGCACTTCGGTATCCTTCACGCCAAGTCGCTCAGCCCCCGCAAAGCCATCTGGACCCTGGCCGCCATCTCGGCAGTCATCGGCGTCGTCGCCGTCTCGCTGGTCTTCGGCGACGCCGGCGCGCCCACCGACGCTGCCATCGCCGCGTTGCCGCACGGCATCTTCTCCAGCTTCGGCTACCTCTCGCACGATAAGTTAGCCAGCTTGCCTAACTCGCTGCTGGTGGTCACGCTCACCTCCAACTTCGGCACGTTCATTCTCTACGCGCTCAGTTGCTTCCTGTGCATCGTAGCTTTCTGGAAGCGTCCCGATTTCAATTTTGTTTTGCACCTGTTGATACCCGGTTTCGGCCTGCTCGCCAATCTGGTCTGCATGGCCTTCTACTTGATCAGCCCGGTCTTCGGACTCGGCACCTTCAAGGAACCATTGCTCGCGCTCTTAATCTCCGGCGTATGGGGCGCTTACGGGGCCTTCTACTTCGTCCTTTCATCAAAGAAGAAGGGCAAGGCAATCCTGCTCGAAGCCAAGTTAGGATAGCGTGAACGTGAACCAGTCTGTATGTAATCGCCGGGTGGCTTTTCTTCCGAGTCTTCACTGCGAAGACACGGCGCGGAGAGCCATCCGGTGAAAGTTTGTAGCCGGGTGCTTCACAACCTCAGGGAACCACTGAACAAGTTTTTTATTGTAGTCCAGCATTCCCTCAGGGGCTAAAGCCCGCGTTGATTTTGCTGCATTTTGGCAGTCAGGGTTAAAACCCTGACCTACCAGTCATGCCCTGACGCTTTTTGCAACTCCGAATGAATTTTTTCGCAAGCTGTACAATCGTGCCCTGACGCTTCTTGCAACTCCGAATGAATTTTTTCGCAAGCTGTACAGTCGTGCCCTTTCAAAACGTCGACTTAATCAGAGGTTCACTAGCCCATGTTGGATCTTGAGTTCGGCCAAGCCAGCGATCCCGGCAAAATACGCAAGAATAACGAAGATGCGATGGGATCGTTTATCCCCGCATCGCCGGAACAAGCCCTGTCGCACGGCTATCTGTTTGCAGTGGCTGACGGGGTGGGGGGCTACGATCTGGGCGAGATCGCCTCGGCCACGGCTGTCTCGGTGCTCGCGGAGGAGTTCGCCAAGGCAAATCCCGGCGCCCGGCTGATGAGCCTTATGCCGCGCCTTGTGCAACTAGCCAACGTCGCGGTTCACGATTGCACCCTGGCGCGCCAATACAATATCAAGAGTATGGCTACCACGCTTGTGGCCTGCGCGCTGCGCTACAACAAGGCATACATCTCGCACGTGGGCGACTCCCGATGTTACCTGGTGCGCAGCGGCAGCGCCAAGCAGATTACCGACGACCATACGTGGGTAAACCAGCAAAGAAAGCTGGGCATCATCACGGCCGCCGAGATGCGCGAATCCGAAGCCCGGCACATACTCATTCGCTCATTGGGACCGGAGATGTTCGTCGCTCCCGATACCACCATCCTCGACCTCTACCCCGGCGACGTGCTGATCCTCTGCTCCGACGGCATGCACGACGAGATGAGCGAAGAGGTTATCGCCGCGATCGCCTCCCAGGAAAAAGCCCCCGGCGAGATCGCCCGCGAACTAGTGGCGAAGGCCGTGGAAATCGACGGCCACGACAACGCCACCGCGCAAGTGATCCGCGTTCTCTCGGTGGAGCGAATGAGTTCGATGCCTCGCGGCCGGCCTTACAAGTAGATGGCCTGATTCGCGCTGACAAAAGTCTTATGAAACCTTTACTGTTCACACGCCGGTCTTCTGTAGAATCAAACAAGATTGTTCGATGGAGTATGCCCCAGAATGGGTTTTTACGACACCTTGGAAGCTGGCACGCAGCTCGATTCCTACCGTATAGATGCGCCGGTTGCCCGCAGCGGCATGGCTTCTGTCTATCGCGCTACCGACCTGCGCGATAACCGCCAGGTCGCCCTTAAAATTCCCCACCCCGACCTGGAAGCCGATCCCATTCTCTTCGACCGCTTTCAGCGCGAGTCCGGCATCGGCGAAAAACTCAGCCATCCCAAGGTCATGCGCGTCTTCGGCGGCGAGGAGCGCTCCCGCATCTACATGGTCATGGAATGGTGCGAAGGCCGTCTCCTGCGACAGATTCTCTCCGAAGGAAAAATGGAGCAGGACCGCGCCATCCGCATCGCTCTGGCTATTCTTGAGGCCCTGGAGTACATCCACGGCAACGGCGTTGTGCATCGCGACCTCAAGCCGGAAAACATTATGGTGGACTCCCAGGACAACATCAAACTCATTGATTTCGGCATTGCCAGCGACTCCGCCGCACGTCGGCTGACCTACGCCAACTTCACCGCTACGCTGGGCACTCCGGACTACATCGCTCCAGAGCAGGTGAAGGGAAAACGCGGCGATTGCCGGACAGACATCTATGCCCTGGGCGTGATCCTCTATGAGATGCTCACCGGCAGGGTGCCCTTTTCCGGCCCCTCACCCCTGGCGGTGATGAATGACCGCCTGTTGAATCACCCCACGCCGCCCCGCGTCGCCAACCCAGCCATCTCGCCCGAGTTGCAGGAAGTCCTCTACCGGGCTTTGGAAAGGGACCCCCGGAATCGCTACGCAAAGGCGAGCAATTTTGCCTGGGATCTCCAGCACCTGGATCAGGTGGGCGTGGAGAACCGCGACGAGTTGCAGGGCTGGAACAAGCGCAAGTCCCAGCAACTGAGAAGAATTCTGTATTACGCCGCTCTGGCGCTCATCCCGGTGGCCCTCCTGCTGCTGATGGTCCTGCTTGCCCATCGCGGGTAACCAAGTAAGCAAGCGCCGCCACACTGGAAAAACAAATTCATTTGCGTTCAGGCGGTCGATGCGATATTGTGAATTCGCCCCTGAAACACACAAATAACCACAATGAGACTTGACCGGCGGCAAGTGGCGGCTTTGGCAATCGTGGCGGCGCTGGTGTGCCTAACGGTATGTGGAGCAGTAATTTGGCGCGTAGAGCGCGCGCTGAGTTCGTCGCGACGCGACGCGGCGCAAGGGGAACTGCTGGGCTTTGAAGCACACACTTTGGGCGTGCAGCCGAATCCTGGATTTGAAGGGATTTGGGCGCCGGCGGTTTACAAGAGCGCGGCGGTTTTTGAGGGGCAGATCTACCTGGCGGGGCCGGCGGGGCTTTACGCCTACGCAGCCGACGGAACACTGGAGCGCATCTATCGGACAGGAATAGACTTACCCGCCGCTCCGCTGGGACAGATGGCGGTGGGAATGCTCGCGGATGCGCACCAGCCGGAGCTGCTAATTGCCACTCTGGGCGAAGGGATCGTGGCCTTCGACGGCCACCTATTTCGACAAATTGCCAGTACAAACGCGGATGCGCGCGTGATCACTTCCCTGCTGCCTCTCGCCTCCGGGCGGTTGCTGATTGGAACAGCAAAATTAGGTCTCTTAATCTATGACGGCAAGACTCTCAAGCGATTCCACACCACCACGAATAATGTCTATGTGACTGCCCTGGCAGGCTCGGAGGCGGAACTGTGGGTAGGCACGCTGAACGACGGGCTGCTGTGGTGGCATGGCGGCCAGACCGACCGAATCGGCGAAGAGCAGGGACTGCCGGACCGGCGGGTGGAGCAGATTGCGCTGGCAGGCGGGAAGGCTTACGTGGGCACTCCAATGGGCGTGGCCGAGGTGCGCGAGGGCAAGGTTGCGCGGGTGCTGGCCAAGGGACGATACGCCCATGCCTTGATGGCGGACGGGAATGCATTGCTGGTGGGCCAGATGGAGGCTGGAGTTTTGCGCGTCTCGCTTTCCGGGCAGGAGAACGACGTACAGGCCAGAAGGCCGATTGCGGCGCGGATTGGCGTGGAGTCAGGCTCGAATTTGGGTGGAAAGCGTTCTTCCGGGGCTAAAGCCCACGGTGATTTTGATGGCGTAATGCGGGGGTTGAAACCCCCGCCTCCCTCCGCAGGGGCTAAAGCCCACGGTGATTTTGATGGCGTAATGCGGGGGTTGAAACCNNCGACTAAAGTCGTGCCCTGATACAAAGCAGGATTCTTCCGCAGAGTGCAGGACACCGTCCTATCAGGCAGGACAGTTCACGCATGAGCAATTTACGCGCGAACAGTTTCTGCACGAGCAGTTCACGGTAGAGCAGTTTCTGGCCGTGGGGGACGCACGCTATGCGCTGGCCACGGATGGGCTGCTGCAACTGGAACCGGATGGCGCATGGCGGAAGATTTTGGGCGGCGGAGGAGGGCAACTGACCGACAGAGACGTTTCCGCTCTTTTATTGGCCTCTGATGGCCGTCTCTGGGTGGGCTACTTCGACCGCGGACTGGACATTCTCTCCGCGACGGGCGGCAAGGTCGAGCACATGGAGAACGAGCACGTCTTCTGCGTGAACCGGATTGTGGAAGACACGCGGCAGGGCGCGGTAGCCGTGGCCACGGCCAATGGGCTGGTGATCTTTGACCGCGACGGGCACGAGAAGCAGGTTCTGGGACGCGAGGCCGGTCTGATTGCCGACCATGTGACGGACGTGGCTCTTTATGGCGGCGGCATGGCGCTGGCGACCCCGGCGGGAATCACTTTTCTTGACAAGAGCGGCGCGCACAGCATTTATGCATTTCAAGGGCTAGTAAATAATCATGTGTATGCATTGGGCGCCAGCGGAGATAAGCTGGTAGCCGGAACGCTTGGCGGGCTTTCGTTGCTCGCGGGCGGCGAAGTACGCAGAAACCTGAATACGGCGACCTCCGGGTTGAAGCACAACTGGATTACTGCGCTGGCCGAGGTGGGCAACGAGTGGCTGGTGGGCACTTATGGAGCGGGCATCATGCGCCTCACGGCTGACGGCAGCATTACGCCGACCGATGCGACGCGAACGGGAGTGGTGATCAATCCCACGGCCATGGCGGCTGATGGGAGGCTTGTGCTGGCGGGAACGCTGGGACAGGGCTTGATGGTGGGCGATGCGAACGGGACTCGATGGAAAACGGTGAGCGCGGGGTTGCCATCGCTGAATGTGACGGCACTAGCCATTCACAATGGCATAGTTTATGTGGGCACGGAGAACGGGCTGGTGAATATCTCCGAAGACAAGCTGTAGGGCGCAATTGGAGTGATGGTTCCATGGAGAATATTTGTGGAAATTTTTACAAAGACAGCAAGTTAGCACCGCTTCGCGGAGACAGCGAGTTAGCAAGTTAGCAACGATTCGCGAGGTTAGCGAGTTAGCCGAGTTAGTGGTTGAGAGGTAAGTTATGAGGCGAGCGAGTTGGGCGTTGGTTCTGTTTCTCTTGCTGCCGATGGCGGCGGCTGCGGATAGCGGCGTGCTTGTACCTACCGACAAGCAGGCGCCCGATCCGGCGGTTTTGTCGCTGAGCGAGATGCAGGTGGATATTCACGTGGACAACGGCGACGCGCGGGTTTGGGTGCGGCAGGTCTTCGTCAACCATACGAATCGCCCGCAGGAGGGAAACTACCTCTTTGCCCTGCCGGGTGGAACGACGATCTCCGACTTTGCCGTATGGGATGGGCCGGTGCGCATTCCCGCCGTGATTCTGGAGCGCAAGCGGGCCAAGGCGATCTATCAGGAGTTGAAGAGCCAGGCCATCGATCCCGGCCTGCTGGAGCAGGGCGAGCGCACCGAGGACGATGCAAGGAGAAGCTCGATCTTCAGCGCGCACATCGTTCCCATTCCAGCTTACGGAACCAAGCGGCTGGAGATTGAGTATCACGAACATATTCCCGTGTCGGCGCGCAAGAGTTACTTTCTGCTGCCGTTGAAGCCGGACAGTTATGCGAGCCAGAAGGTGCAGAAGTTCACTCTTCATTTCGAGTTGCGCACGGCGGCGCGGCTGAAGGATTTCGCGTTTCAGGGCCGCCTGCTTCCCTTTCACATCGAGCAGCAGGACGAGCATGTAATCCGGGGCACGGTGGATGCGGCCAACATCGAGTTAGCCGAAGATTTTTCAACGGTATGGTCAGAGAATGAGCCCCAGAACGCAGTGGAAGTGATCGCCTATCGCAACCCGAATCCGATTGCTCCGGCAGCGCTGGAACTCGCCAGCTCCGAACTCGCGGTGCCCACGCAGGCCGCGCAAAAAGGAAAGCAGAAACAGCAGGCGCAGACGGCTGCTCCGGCGGAACCGGGATTCTTTGAGGCGCTGGCGCAACTGAGTTCGCCGGCAGCGTCCGGAGAAGCAGACAAACAGGGTGGCCGCACGGTGGTGGTACTGATGGATACGTCGCTCTCCATGCAGTGGGAGAAGCTGGAGCGCAGTTATGCGGCGGCGGCCAAACTGCTGGAGACTCTGGGGCCGGAAGATAAATTCAATCTGTTGTTGTTTAACACAAGAGTGGACAGCTTCAAGCCCGCGCCAGTGAAAGTGGATCTGGCTAGTACCAAGGCGGCGATGGATTGGCTGCGGCAGAGCCACTTGCGCGGCGGCACGGATTTACAAAAGGCGCTGGAGGCGGGGCTGGGGCAATTCAGCGGGACTGATACGACACAAACCACGGCGCTGGTGCTGCTGACCGATGGCGAGACGACGCGCGGGCTGATCCAGACCGGCAAACTGGCGGATTGGTACGCGGCGAAATGGAAACAAATTCCCGCGGAGCGACGGCCCAAGACCGAAGTCTTTGCCGTGGGCGACGACGCCAACCTGCCGCTGCTGCGCATGTTGAGCCGCAACGGCGGGGTGACGGAGCAGGTGCTATCGACCGAGCCGGTGGAGTTCAAGCTGGCAGCCTTTCTGGGCAAGGTGGGGCGGGCTCCGATTGGCGATCTGCGGCTGACGGTGGCTCCGCAAGCGGCGGTGGACAAGGTTTATGCGCTGGAGGATGCGGTCTTCGACGGCGGCGAGGGGCGCTGGGTGGGCCAGTACACCAAGCCGCAGAAGGGCGTGAGCTTCAGCGTGAGCGGCAACCAGGATGGGCGCGGAATCAAAACAGAGTCCAAGGCGGATTTGCCGGCCGTGGCGCTGGAGCACGATCAGTTGCCGCGCCTGTGGGCCGGGGCGCGCGTGCAGGCACTGCTGGAGCAGATTGAGCGCGAAGGAGAAACAGAGGCGGCGATCAACGAGATCATCATGTTGGCGCGCAAATATAAATTCGTCACACCATATACTTCATTTTTGGCGGCGCCGCGAGCGCTGCTGCGGCCGCGCGTGATTCGGCCGGGAGACCCGGTGCTGCGCGTACATACCGACAAGGCGATTGTCTCGGTGATTGCGCTGTTTCCCTTTGGGCTGGAAAAACCCTTGCGCTACCTCTCCGGCGAGGATGTGTGGCAGACGCGATTCCTGGCGCCAACCGACATGAAGGACGGCAGCTACCCGGTGCGGCTGGTGCTGCGCGACGCGGATGGGCAGGTTTATCGCGAATCGAAGAGCTTTGTGATTGCCTCGACACCTCCGACGGTGAAGGTGAGGCTGGAGCGAACGCGCTACCGAGCGGGCGAGATGATTCCGCTGAAGGTGAGTGCGAGCGAGAGCACGCGGACGCTGACGGCGCGCATGGAAGGGCTGGCTCCGGTGAGTCTGCGGTGGAATCGCGAGGCGGAAGCGAATACGGGGCAACTATGGCTGCCGCAGGCGTTGCCCGCAGGCGATTATGTATTGGCGGTGACAGCGGAAGACATGGCGCACAATCTGGGCAGCGCGGAGGTGCACATTGAAGTGGTTCCTTGAGCGCAACTATCACGAAGATCAGACTTCAGGGGCTAAAGCCCACGGTCTTTTTGCCGCATTCGCGGCACGACTAAAGTCGTGCCCTGACACTTCTAGCGGCTCCGATAGCCTTTGCGGCAGAATAAATGCGCAAGGATGGGGTACGGCGCGTTTGTACTCGCGAGCCGGTTCTATAGCCGCAGTCGTACTAGGCGCAGTGGCTCTGAGCGCATCGGCATCGTTGATCGTCTGGCAAAACCCAGGATTGCTGCTGGGGGCGGGCAACGGAATCGCGCGCTGGCTGGAAAATGCCGAGGCCGGCTCGGGCGTGGAGAAGGCGCTCTACCGGCTGATGAAGCTGCCCGGAGGTGAGGCTCTCTACCGGCGCTCACCGCGCGAGACGCGGCCGGAGCTGACCACTCTCATCAACAACAGCCAGAACAGCGCGGCGCTCTACTCGCTGCGGGCCATGGAGGACGAACAGGCGCTGGACTTTGCAGCCGCGGAGAAGGACTGGAAGACATGGGCGGAAAAAGCTGACGACAAGGCCGCGGCAAATCTTGACCTGGCGGATTTTTATGAGCGCAGGTTGAAGCCGAAGGAGGAACTTGCGGCTCTGGAGGCTGTGGGCCAGAGCGCGGCAAGCCCACGGGAACGCTGGACGGCGGCGGAATCCGAGCAGGCGTGGAAGGCCTGGGAGCGGACGCTGAGCGTGGTGGACCGATATGCGCTGGGCCGCGCGGCGGCGGCGCGGGAGTATGCCGGATGGGAGCGGCGCTATCCGCAGGAAACAGCCGTTTACGAGCGTGAACTGGCCTTCGATCTGGCGGGCAAGGATTACGCCGGCGCGACGGATTTGATTGCGCGCTACCGGAAGGCATTTCCCGGCGACGCGCTGTTTCCGGTGAGGGCCGAGGCGGATGTTGCGGCCGGGCGCGGCTCGGCAAAGGATGGGCTGGCGGTTTTTGATCGCAGCTTTGAGCCGCTGTGGCCAGCCGAGTTGGTGAAGAGCTACTACGCGCTGCTGGAGAGCGGCCATCAGACGCTGAAGGTGCGTGATGCGCTGCGAGCAAGATTGGCGGCTGCGCCGGATGGCGGCGGCGACGCGCTGAAGGATGCGGCCAGGCTGTTTTACATTTTTCAGCAGCAAGGGCAGCTTGAGGCGGCCAAGGGAGTGCTGGCCGGATATCGCGAGCGCAAGGATGCGCGCGGAACCGCTTGGAGCGCCGATGAGCTTTACACGCTGGGACGGCTGCTGGAGCAGGTGCAGGATTTTCCCCAGGCCGCGCGCTACTACTATGCACTGGCCGCGAACACGCAGGCTGCTGACGCAAACGAAAAGGGATTGGCGGGGCTGGTGCGCATCCTGCTCACCGCGCCGGAGCAACCACTGCGCCTGGGCGCGGGTAACTTGGCGCTCTACAAAAGCATCGCGACGATGGATCGCGGGCCGGGCTATTTGAATGGAATTTTGTCGCTGTTTTTTAATTCGCAGCAGCCGGATTCGGAGTATTCCTCCGAGGATCAGCTTGCCGTGCCTTATTTTCATCGCGCTAAAGCCGCGGAACTGTTAGCGGAGATCGACCGGCGCTTTCCCAAATCCGCAGAGCGGGCGGAGCTTCATTTCCAATTGATGACGGCCTACATGGCCTACGCTGAAAACGATGCCGTGATTCGCGAGGGAACGCTGTTTCTTGCCGCATTCCCGGCCGACGCGCGCAGAGTGGAAGTGGCGCTCGAAGTGGGCGACGTGTACAGCCGGACAAATCAAGCGGAGAAAGAATTTGCGCTCTACAAAGATTTGCTGAAGGAGCTTGCGGCCAAGGCAGACGGCGTTCCGCTGGGCACATCGGGAAGCGCGTACAGCAAGCCGGTTGGCGGCCAGGCAACGAGCACGGCGCGCTCTGCCGACTATGAGCATGTTCTGGACCGCTATCTTTCGCGGCTGGTGGCCATGCAGCGGCTGCCCGACGCACTGGAAGTCTTGCGCGGAGAGCTGGACCATAATCCGCAGGACCCCGGCCTCTATGACAAGCTGGCGAATTTTCTGGAACAGAACCGCGTGAACGCGCGCGAGGATGAGGTCTACCAGCGGGCCATCGCGCAATTCCAGGACAGCAGCGCGGGATGGTACGGCAAGCTGGCGCGCTTCTATCTGCGGCAGAAGCGCACTGCGGATTATTCGGCGCTGTCGCGCAAGGTGACGGGAATATTTTCCGGAACCGATCTGGAAGAATATCTGAGCCAGGCTCCGGCGCCGGACTCCTCGCTTGCGCTGGAGGTCAATCGCTATGCTCACGACCGCTTCCCGCACGATCTGACCTTTGTTCGCAATCTGCTGACGCAATACAGAAGCGGTGTGAACACTCAGCCGGCGGCTGCGGAGAAGCTGCTGTGGGAGCATTGGGCGGAGTCACCGGATTTGCGCGATCAGTTGTTTGAGCTGCTCAGCAGCAGCGGCAGGCTGGATGCGCAACTGGCGGCGCTGCGGCAGCAGGCTCCGGAGATCGACAAGGCGGACTGGACCACGCTGGCGCAGACCAATCCGGCAGCGGAGCGATTCTGGCTGGAGTCGTGTTTGTGGCAGTCGCGCTTTGAAGAGGGCGTGGGCGCGGCCGATGCGCTGGCCGCCGAGTACCCGGCCGATGAAGCGCTGGGACGGCAGGCGTCGTCGCTCTATCGCTCGCTGGCTTACTTCCATCCGGAAGATACGGACAAGGCTGTCGCAATCGAGAAGCGCCTGCTGAGCGTCAAGCCGGACGATCTGGACACGTTGGCGCGGATTGGCGACATCTACGCCGATCGCGGGCGCATGAACGAGGCTGCGCCGTACTGGACGCGCATGGCCGAGGTGCATCCGGGCGAGGCAGACGGCTATTTGCAATCGGCGACTGTGTTTTGGGATTACTTTGACTTTGCTTCCGCATCGGCGCAAATGCGCAAGGCTCGCGAGCGGCTGGCGGAGCCTGCTCTGTTCGGCTATCAGGCCGGAGCCATTGAAGAAAGCCAGAACAATCTGCCGAGCGCGATCCAGGAATACGTGGCCAGCTCGCTGGGCGACAAGCCCTCCGAGGAGAGCCGCGACCGGCTGCTCGAGCTGGCGCGCAGGCCGGAGTGGCGAGCGGCTGTGGAGACGGAGACGGCGGGATTGCTGAAACAAACTGCGCCCACGAGCGCGGCCATAGAGCTGCGTATCGGCGTGCTCGACGCGCAGCAACGCACGGAAGACCGGCTGCGGGAGTTGAAGCTAGCGGTCGCGCAGACCGAGTCCTTCGATGTGCTGGACGCCATTACCGCGGCTGCCCGCACTCATGCTTTGCCGGAGGTGGAGCAAGCGGCGCTCTCGCGGCAGATTGCTCTCACCATCGATCCGGTGCGCACTTTGGAGTTGCGCTATCAGCTGGTGGAGTTGCTGGGGCAGCACAATCCGGCAGCGGCGGCAACGGAAGTTGATGCGATTTATCGCGAGCACGCGAAGGTTCTCGGCGTGGTGCGCGCGACAGTGGACTACGATTGGGCACACGAGCGGAAGCCGCAGGCCGTGACCGTGCTGTTGGACTCTGCGAATGCGGCTTATCCCGAGCTGAAGCAGCAATTCCAATTGGAAGCAGCGCGCAAGCTGACGGAGTTGGGCGAGTATCCGCGCGCCAAACAAATTCTGGAACCGTTGCTGAGTCAGAAACCGCTGGATGCCGGCATCGAAGCTGCACTGGCGGACAACTATGCACGCTCCGGCGATCAGGCGGGGCTGGAAGCGTTTTACCGCGCGGAACTGGCCGGAGTGAAGGCCGCGGCGATGGAGCGCGGCGAAAAAACTGTGCGGCTTGCCCAGTTGCGGCGCGGCATCATCTCCGCGGCCAGTTTGCTGGGCAATTGGGATAGCGCGACTGATCAGTACATCGAATTGATCAACGCCTACCCCGATGACGCAGCGCTGGCCCAGGAGGCCGCACTGGCGGCGGGCGCGCACGGGCTGCGCGCGAAGCTGATTACTTTTTATGCCAAGACGGTGGAGACCTCGCCGCGCGACGCTCGCTGGAGCATTGTGCTGGCCCGGCTGGAGACGGCGCTGGAAGATTATCCGGCGGCCATCGAGGCCTACGGCAAGGCGATTCGTGTGCGTCCGGAGCAAAAGGACCTGTACGAATCGAAGGCCGATCTGGAAGAGCGCCTCTACAAACTGGACGATGCGGTTGCCGACTACGAGCAGCTCTACAAACTGAGCTACCGCGATCCGCAATGGAAGGTAAAGGTCGCCGAAGCACGGGCGCGGCAAGGACGAAATACCGATGCGGTGAAGGCTCTGGATGATGCGTGGATTCAGGGTCGTCCGCCGCGGGCTACGAATTATATTGAAGTGGCCACGCGGGTGGAGCAGTGGGGGTTCCTCGACGACGGGCGCAGCTATGCGGAGCGGTGCGTGGAGCTCGCCGGTCCGGATCTTCTGGTCGAACCGGGCTATCAAGCGTGCGCGGTCGAGTATGCGCGCGTGATGGCGCGGCTGCGGCAGAGCGATGCCGCGTTCACGCGACTGGCCATCGCCCGCCAGCAGGCGGAGAATGTTTCGTTGTCCATGGTGACCCAGCAGGTGGTGAAGCAGGGATTCAGCGCGGTTACCGATGATGACTGGCGGAAGCAGCGGGTTGCCGAGCGCACGACGCAGGCAAAGTCAGGATTTGCGCAGGCTCTGCGCGCCATGGCTACAGTGGTCAGCGAGTACGCAACGCCGGAGGAGAAAGCGCAGTTTGCCGCGTGGTTGCAAACCAAGCGCGCCACAGCCTCCGATGGAAAAGAGCTACGCGACGTTTATTTGCCCGCGATGCAAGCAGCGGGGCTGATGGACATGGAGTCCGATCTGCTCTGGACGTTCGTGGAAAAGAGCGGCGATAAAAAGCACGGCGAGCTAAGTGAGTGGCTGCAACTGCAACGGAAGCGTGTGCAGTTGGACGGCGTTGGCGCCAAGCTGGAGACGTATGCCGCATCGCTTCCACACCTGAATCAGACCGCGGTGTGGCAACAAGCGGCGGATGTCGATCGCACGCTGGGTGATTCTGGCGCGGAACTGCGGAATCTGGATAAAGTGACAGCGGGCATCGGGTTTAACGGGGATACGCACTACATGGAGCTGCTGCTGGCTGCGCGGCCACTGGATCTGATTTGGTTAGGTACCGGCAAGACAACTTCAATTGCGTATAATGTGGAGCAATTCCTGTTGGCAAACGGGAAATCCGATCTGGTTTTGGCGGGGATTGCTGCGCGGTCGCATGGTTTGCCTCCTGTGTGGAAGAAAGCCTATACCGGACTGGCGGGGCTTTATCTGCGCGAACATACTTCGCCCGTGCGCGCGGCTTTTAGCGGCGCGCTGGGTGGAGACCCGACCATCGGCGAACGCATCGCTCATCCGGCGGACCGCAATGAGCAACTGGCCGGAGAAGTGTGGTTCTATTACGGCTCGCGCTACGGCGAATATCTCGACGAAGAAAAGGATGCGCAGGCCGAGGGCTATCTGGAGTCGGAGCTGGAGCATACGCCGGAGAGCGCGAGCGCTTACACGCAGCTTGCGGATTACTCCACGCAGGCTGGCAGGGCCGAGTACGCGCTGGCCGATTACCAACATTCGCTCGACCTCAAGAGCGATCAGCCTGCCGTGCTGGACAGCATCGCAGCTCTCGAATGGAAGCAGGGCAGTCAGGCCGATGCGCTGGCCGCGTGGCAGTTGGCCGTGAAAAGGCTGGCCACGGAGCTGGATGCGCGGCACATGCCGGAAAGTTTCTGGGGAGATTTTGCGCAGGTGGCGGGGGATGTCGCAAAGAATGGACAATACGCGGCCATCGGCCAGCAAGTGGATGCGATGTTGCGCGTTTATCTCAAGCGTAACGGCGAGTACCGGGCCGGAGAGTTGCTGGAGGCGGGCTATCACGCGCGCGGCGATTCGATGGAGTGGCTGCTGGAGATTACGACCGCCGCTCACGATCCGGGCGAGGTGCTGAGCACGATTCAGCGGAGCGACTGGCAGCGCAACTGGGCACACAAGGGCCACTGGATTCGCGAGGACCAGATGAGCCAGCTCTATGCGCGAATTGTCGAGTTGGAGCGCCGCAAGGCTCAGGGCAAGACGGGCGAAACGAATTGGAGCCTGGAGCAGGCTGAGTCACAATGGATCGAGGCGCTGATCGCGGAGAAGAAATTCGCCGAGGCGCGTGCGGAGCTGGCGCGGATTCCCGATGCGAGACGAATTACTGCACAGTGGCTTGGCGCGACGCTGCGGCTGGCCGAGGCGGAGGCCAGTTTGCCGCAGTTGGTGGCGCAATGGAAGAAGCAGACTGCCAGCGCTCCTGCATCGAGCGACCTGCAAAGTGCCGTTCAGGCATTGAGCGAGCCGTCGAAGCGGATCGTGATGCGGTTTATCTACGAGCGGGCTCTGGAGGCGCGCGAGTTGACCGCGACAAACTTCCTGGGACTTGCGGCCATCGATCTGGATGAAGGCAACGTGCCGGGAGCGGTTGCCCTGCTGAAGCGTTTGACGCTGATCAGTGGCAATCCTTACATTGATGCTGATTCGGCGGCCAGTTTGCTGGAATCAAAACGTAAATTCTCCGAAGCGATGCAGTTTCTTCAGCCGCTCGCGCAGGCTTCTCCCTGGGATGCTAGCTTGAAGGTTCGGCTTGCGAATGCCTCGCTGGCCGTAAATGCAAATGCGCAACAGGCTCTGGCGACGCTCACTGCCGTGGCCGCCGATCCCAAGGCGAAGTATGCTGAACGGCTGGCCGCGGCCAAGGCGTTGAAGGGCCACGGCGCGGCAAGTCCCGAACTAGGCAGCGCGGAGCTTAATTTGCTCACACGCGATGGCTGCCCCGGCGCGGACGAGGCCGACAAGCCTTTCTTCGTGGAGGCGCGAATGTCCGCGGCTGCTTGCGCGACAGATAAAAAAGTCAAAGAACGGCTGTTGCATTCGGCTATCGCCGACTCGCCTGATAATGCTGAGTTGCGCATCGAGTACGTGTCAGCCGCCTTTGAGGCCGGTTCAGACGCACGGGCGCTGCTAGCCGCCGAGCCGATTCTAAGCGGTAGCAGCTTCTACGGAGCGCGCGCGACGCCAGCGTACTACTACTCCGATGAGGATGAGGATGCGGGCAGCCAGCAAACTCCAGTAGTTCCTGCGCTCAAGCCGGAAGATGCGTACAAGCTGACCTGGTTTGCGATACACGCCAGGGAAAAGCGCCACGAGGCCAGCGAGGCGCTGAAGCTGATGCGCAACGCTGCAGCTTCGGAACACGATCCGGCGCGGCGGAGCAAGTTCGAAGCAGAACAGAAGCGACTGGAGACCGATGCGGCTCGCGAACGGGAAAACGCAGCGCGCGCTCCCAACATTCATAAGGATCTGGATCAGGACAGGGTGGTGCACCGGCGATTGTTGCCGGGTGACCCATTCACTCCACGGAAAGCTGCAAACGGCGAGGAGGAAGAGGAATGAAACGACGCATCTGGATTTCGATTTGTATATTGTTGGGCTGCGGCGCGGTCTTCGCCATCGGCGCGCTGGAAGATGCGATCAAGACAAAGCCCGAGCTGACTTCCCTGCTGCCTGAGGGCGCGTTGCTCTCGATTGAGGCGCGCGACTTCGGTTCCTTGTTGCGCGATTGGAACACGTCGGAGGAGAAGCGCGCGTGGCTGACCAGCGACAACTACTCGGCCTTCAGCACCTCGCGGCTCTTCACGCGCCTTTCGCAGGCGCAGGACGAGTTTTCCGCCGCTGCCGGGCTTCCGGCTGACGGCAGTTTGCTGGAAAAGGTTGTGGGCAAGCAGAGTTGCCTGGGGCTCTACGACATCGGCAATCTCGAGTTTGTCTACGTTACGCGATTGGAGCAGCAGGCGATTGAAAACACTCCGCTGTGGCAGACGCGCGCTAAGTTCGAACAGCGCACTGAGGCGGGGACTGCGTTCTACGTGCATAAGGACGCGCAGTCGTCGCGCGTTGCGGCCTTTGCCGCGCTGGATGGCTGGCTGATTCTCGGAACGAGGGAAGATTTGGTGGCGGGCGTTCTGGACCGGCTGGCGGGAAAGGCATCGCAGAACCTCGCTGGAGAGGAATGGTTTGTCGAAGCCGTAAAACAGGCAGCCGGCGAGCGCGGCGATTTGAGGATGGTTTTGAATCTGGAGAAGATTGTTCCCTCGCCGTACTTCCGCAGTTACTGGGTGCAGCGCAATGTTACCGAGATGAAGCAATACTCTTCGGCGGTGAGCGACTTATACCGAAGCAGCCAGAGTTATCGTGAGCAGCGTGTGCTGGTGCGCCGTGCGGGACTGGCTGCTGTTTCTCATGGCGATGTGAGAACGCTGGCGGCGATTGCTCCCGAGGATGCGGCTTTCTATGCGGCGCAGGCCTCGCCGGACGCGGAGAACCTGCTGCGCAGCTTGCGCGACAATCTGCTGGAGGTAAGGCCGGATCGGAAGGCAGCCTCGTACACCACAGCGCCCACGGCAGTTGCGGCGGAAAACGCCGGCAGCGCCGCGATGCTCGACATTTCCATCGACACGGCTCCAGTTGCGGCTAAGCAGGCGGATGCATACGCGCCTCTGCGCGCGCTGCTCGCCGCCCAGCAGCCGGATACATCGCTGGAAGTCTTTTCCTCGCGCGCTCCACGCGATGGCGTCTTTGTCTCGTTGCAGACGGCGATGGTTGTCTCCGCGGCGCAAGCCTGGGATGAGAATGCGGTGCGCCAGGCGCTGACGCAGGCGCTGCTGCCGGACCTGACTACCGGAAAGCTAGGCGTCAACTGGGAAAAGCGTTCGAGCGCGGGCGCGACGTATCTTGCGCTGGATGGGGCAGTGCCGTTGTACGTCGCGGTGAACGGCAAGCAACTGCTGCTGGCCAACGATTCTGTTTTGATGGAACATATGCTGGCGCGCGGGCAGAAGGCGATTTCGGCTGATGGAAAAGACAGTGTGACCTATGCGGCCCTCTTTCGGCACACTCAGGAGCAAGGCAACTTCCGGCGGCTGATGGCGCAACTGGACCTGGCCGGGCATCGCGGCACAACCGATCAGGCAACAATTACGGCTGGCGAGACTCCGGCATTTTTCTCCGGCGATGCGGCTAGCTTCAGCCGCGCTTTCTCCCGGCTGGAGTCGGAGCGCATCGAAGAGAAGGATCAGGGCGCCACGGTGACACAGACGGTTACCTATCAATGGATGCGTTGAAGCAGAAGCCGCGCATCGTGCTATCCCACCCCAGATCACCCCAGCGAGCAAAAATCGCTCTTTGGGGACCCCGGTGCCACAAAAACAAAAACGCGGCGAGGGTGGGGCACCCAGCGTCCATGTCCGCGCTGGCGGGCTTGCTGCTCATCGCAGCCTGTTTGGCGACGGCCCAGACTGCGCACGAGACGCCGTTTTCTCAGGGAGCACAGGCGGTTCTCGAACGCAACTTTCCCAGCTCCGATCTCTCCTACCTGCTGCTGGATGCATCGGGCAACGTGTTGGCCGAGCGATGGCTTGCGCCGGCACCCATTTCTCCCGGTTCTCTGGTCAAGCCCTTCCTGGCCATCGCCTACGGAGAACAGCACGGCGGCCGGTTTCCCACGGTGCGCTGCCGGGGCACTCGGGACCGCTGCTGGCTTCCTCGCGGGCATGGGAATCTTGATTTGGAGGAGGCGATTACGCAATCCTGCAACGCCTATTTTCTGGAGCTGGCGGCGGGGTTGGATCGCAAGCGCGCCGCAGAAACCTTCGCCCGCTATGGACTTGCCGGTCCCGGCTCGGATGCCTCCGCGGAGAGTTTGGCTGGACTGGGAAGCGCGTGGAAAGAGACGCCGCTGGCCTGGGCGAGAGCCTATCTGCAACTGCTCAATGAACAGCAATCGCCCACGCAGAGCAGGGTTGTGAAGGGAATGCTCGGCTCGGCGGAGCGCGGCACGGCACGCGCGGTCGATGCGGCTTTGAGCAGGAATGCGGCCCTGGCCAAAACCGGAACGGCGGCCTGCTCTCACACGCCGCGTGGGGCAGCGGATGGATTCACGGTCGTCTTGTACCCAGCCGCGCAGCCTCGGCTGCTGCTTTTGGTGCGGGTGCATGGCGTGACCGGCGCTGAAAGCGCGAAGGTAGCCGGCGCGATGTTGCGCTCGCTGGGAGGCGGCGAGCGATGATGTGTAAAGGTATGTTCAATCACTTGGTTCCAGTGAAGGGTACGGGCTTTAGCCCGTACATTCAATGCAATATGGATTGGGGCTTTAGCCCCGGAGGGAAATTTCTCGCGGCAATATGCTTTCCCTCAGCGGCTAAAGCCGGGAATCAAAATCGACTCTCAACGTACGGGCTGAAGCCCGTACCCTTCAACCGCATTGTTACCTTCAACCGCATTGTTATTGGGTAGGTTTTTCATCGATGCGCATCACAGATTCAGCGGCAACGCGCGGCAAAATGCGGAGGACTCTGCGCGGTTGGCTCTGGCTGGGACTGCCGCTGTTGCTTCTGGCCTCGCCGCATGCCACAGCGCAGCAGGAGATTCGCTTTGATGTGCTGGGACTCTTTCATCCCCGGGAGCTGATTCTGCAACCGGAGGGTTCGCAGGTCCTTTTGGTTGCCGCGCAAGGCGACGCGGGAAATCCGGCCCTGGTGCTCAACGGCGAGCCGGGTCACCGGCAGATCGTTTTTCGTGCCGAAGGTGACCGTGTGGTTGCCGGTGACCGCTCCGCCAGCAGTTGGACGGCTGCCGCAAGAGACAACGGAGCGGTTGCCTTCCGGCTCACCGTGCCGGGCAAGTTTCATCGCGTCTATTGCGCCCGACTCGCGATTCAGGCTCGCAAAGGACAACTGCTGGCCGTGGTCGCAATGGACCGCGAGACGGCGGTGGCCTCGATTGTGGCTGCGGAGATGGCCGAGAGCTCGCCGATGGAAGCGCTGAAGGCACAGGCCGTGGTCACGCGCTCCTTTCTGACGGCTGGTTCAAGGCATCTGAATTTCGACTTCTGTGACACCACGCATTGCCAGTTCCTCAAATCGCCGCCGCCGTTGACGAGCCGCGTCACGAGCGCCGTCCAGGCCACGCAGCGGCTGATTCTCGCCTATCGCGGCAAGCCGCTGGCGGCCATGTACTCCAGCCGTTGCGGCGGCCAAACGCATAGTCTGCGCGATGTGGGCCTGCGCGAGCTGGGCAACGCGCCGGGAGACGCGTACCCTTATTACTCTGTACGCTGCCAATGGTGCCGGCGGCATCCAGCGACCTGGCAAAGCAAAATCGGCTCAAGCGGGCAGCCGCCCAAACCGGGCGACGAGCGGAGAAGAATTGCCGAGGCGCGGCAGTGGGGCTGGAGCGCGATCCCGGGGAGCGACTTTACGGCCACAGCGGACGGCGCGGGCTGGCTGCTGGAAGGCCACAGCGCGGGCCACGGCGTGGGCATGTGCCAGATGGGCGCAGCCGGCATGGCGGCCGCGGGCGCCGGCTTCCGCGAGATTCTCTCTCATTATTATCCGAACACAGAGCTGATTACACAGCCGTAAGCTCCAGAAGCAAAAGAGTTTGAAGTTTTCGCGAAACTCTACTCAATCGATTTAATTGCTTATTTCAGTAAATGTCATATAATAAAAACGCCGCTCAACAGCGTCGAGGGATAATATTGTGTTCGTGAACTTTATGAGCATTCTTCAGTTGCCTGCATCGCCCAACCTGCTAGCTTTCAGCACCGCGCCTTTGGCACATCTGCGCCTGCTGGACATCGCCGTCATCGCCATCTATTTTGCCATGGTGCTATGGATCGGCTTCTACCTCAAGGGCCGCTCCAACACCGGCGAAGAGTTCTTCATGGCCGGCCGCGAGATGACCGCCTGGATTGCCGGTTTGAGCTTCGTCTCTGCCAACCTTGGCTCGCTGGAGCTGATGGGCTGGGCCGGCTCGGCCTACCAGTACGGCATTCTGGCCACTCACTGGTACTGGGTGGGCGCGATTCCCGCCATGCTCTTCCTGGGCCTGGTGATGATGCCCTTTTACTACGTTTGCAAGACACACTCCGTACCCGGCTACCTGAACCTGCGCTACGGCGGACAGGCCAGCAGCGTGGCCGCCTTCTCCTTCGCCATAGAGATGATTTTGATGAGCGGCGTGAATATGTTCGCCATGGCCGTGGTGATGAAGGTGGTGCTGGGGTGGGATATCACCTTCAGCATCCTGGTCAGCTCGGTTGCGGTGGCCATTTATGTGGGCCTGGGCGGCTTGCGCTCGGCCATCTTCAACGAGGTGCTGCAATTCGTGCTCATCTGGGGCGGCGCAATGCTGGTGCCGATTCTGGGCCTCTATCAGGCGGGCGGCGTGAGCGGCTTGAAGACCAAGATCATGGCCAACATGCAGTCCATGACGGGCGTCAGTTCGGACAGCTACTTCCACCTGTGGCGCGACACCGGGCACTTTGCATCGAACCCCATGGGCGTTCACTGGACGGGCATCGTGCTGGGCCTGGGCTTTGTGATCAGCTTCGGCTACTGGACTACGGATTTTCTTGTCGTCCAGCGCGTGCTGGCCGCGCACAATCTGAGAGCCGCGCGCATGGCTCCGATCATCGGGTCGTTTTTCAAGATGGCGGTTCCGTTCATCGTGATTCTTCCCGGCCTGCTGGGCTTGGTTCTGTTGCAGAATCCCGACGGCAGCCGCAGACAACTGGTGGGCGAGGATGTGGTGGCTGCCTGCTCGGTTGCTTCGGCCAGCGGCAAGCTCGACAATCCGGCGGACTGCTCGGCGGCAATGGCCAAGACCACGCTGCCGGCTGCTTACCAGCAAAAGGTTCTGGCCGGCGATCCCAATGCCGAACTGCACACTTACAACCAGGCGCTGCCGCTGATGATGGTGCGCTACCTGGGGCCCGGCCTGCTGGGCCTGGGCATCACCGCGCTGATTGCCGGCTTCATGAGCGGCATGGCGGGCAACGTGAGCGCCTTCTCCACCGTGTGGACCTACGACATCTACAAGCCGCTGATCAACAAGAAAGGCTCCGACAGCCATTATGTTCTGGTGGGGCGGCTGTCGATTCTATTCGGCGTGATTGTCTCCATCGGCGCCGCGTACCTGGTGCAGCAGTTCCACGGCATCATGGATTACGTGCAGGCGCTGTTCAGCATTTTTGTCGCGCCGCTTTTGGCCACCATTCTTTTCGGCATGTTCTGGAAGCGCGCCACGGCGCTGGCCGGTTTCCTGGGCCTGCTGCTGGGCATTGTCTTTTCGGCGAGCCTGTTCCTATGGGTCAAGCTGGTTCCCGCCGCGCTGGCCACCGTGGCGCTTTCGCCCGACGCCAAGCCGATGGCCGAGAATGTCTTCCGCGCGCTTTGGGCATTCGTCTTTTCCACGATTGTGATTATCGTGGTGAGCCTGCTCACCAAGCCCAAGCCGGTGGCGGAACTGGACGGGCTGGTTTACGGCGCGACCGTTCTTCCCAAGGAAGAGCCGGTGCCGTTCTACAAAAACGTGTGGCTGTGGGCGATCCTGGCGGTATGCATCTTTGCGGCGCTCAACATTCTGTTCTGGTAACGAGAGATTGCGCGGCCGGTGGCGAGCACGCTTCGGTCGCGACAAAGGAAAAGGTAAAAAAACATGCATGGTTCCGGAATTCAAATCTGGTTTTTCATCGGAGTTCTGCTGCTGATCTATGGCGTGCTGATTCTCGGCTACGGCATTTTTGAAGCGGTCATCGGTCCACTGGCTTCCGTTGAGTTGAACTATCTGCATACGCCCATCTGGTGGGGCGGATTGCTGACAGCTCTGGGGCTGCTTTACGTGGTGAAGTTCCGTCCGGGGCGCGCCTAGGATAGGCACTGGAGTTTTTTCAGAGTTACAACAAACGAATTCCGCTGCTGGAAACAGCAACGATGAAGGAGCAAAGAAAATGGCGGCACAAGGTAAAGTGACATTTGGCGTAGTGGTAGGCAACCGCGGCTTTTTCCCGGGTCATCTGGCGAAGACGGGCCGCGAAGAGATCATCAAGGTACTGGAGGCGGCCGGAGCGCGGGCCGTGGTGCTGAGCCCGGAAGAGTCGAGGCACGGCGCGGTGGAAACCTACGCGGAATCGCAAAAGTGCGCCGCGCTCTTCAAAAAGCACGCCGATGAGATCGACGGCATCATCGTGACACTGCCGAACTTCGGCGAGGAGCGTGGCATTGTGGACGCCATCCGCCTCTCCGGACTGAAGGTTCCGGTGCTGGTTCAAGCCACGCCCGACCGCACCGACGATATGACTATCGCCGACCGCCGCGACAGCTTCTGCGGCAAGATGAGCGCCTGTAACAACCTGATGCAGTACAAAATTCCCTACTCGCTGACCACGCTGCACACCGAAGCGCTCAGTTCGCCGGAGTTCAAGGCCGACCTGGAATGGTTCTCGGCGATTTGCCGCATTGTGAAGGGGCTCAAGAATCTGCGCATCGGGGCCATCGGCGCGCGTCCCGCGGCCTTCAACACGGTGCGCTACTCGGAGCGTCTCTACGAGGGCAGCGGCATCTCCATCGAGCCGATTGACCTTTCTGAAATCTTTGGCCGCATCAACAAGATGAAGGACACGGATGAGGCAGCGCAGGCCAAGCTGGCCGCCATCAAGAGCTATGTGACGACCACGGGAATTCCCGAAGAGGCGCTGCTCAAGATGGCCAAGCTGGGCACGGTAATCGACGCCTGGATGAAGCAGACCAATGTGTCGGTAACCGCCGTGCAGTGCTGGACCTCGATGGAGGAGTTCTTCGGCATTGTGCCCTGCACCATTATGAGCATGATGTCGAACGATCTGATTCCCTCCGCCTGCGAAGTGGACATTCCCGGCGTGCTGGGAATGTACATGATGCAATTAGCCTCCGGCACGCCCTCGGCGCTGCTGGATTGGAACAACAACTACGGCAACAATCCCGACAAGTGCGTCTGCTTCCACTGCTCCAATCTGCCCAAGCACTTTTTCGCGCAGGCGCCGACGATGGATTATCAGGCAATCATCGCCGGCACGGTGGGCAAGCTCAACACCTTCGGCACCTGCGTAGGCCGCGTGAAGGCTGGCGTAATGAGCTACGCGCGCTATTCCACCGACGACCGCCGCGGCGTGATTCGCGGCTACACCGGCGCGGGCAAGTTCACCGACGATCCGCTGGAGACTTTTGGCGGCGCGGGCGTGGCGGAGATTCCGCAATTGCAAAAGCTGCTGAAATACATCTGCCGCGAGGGATTCGAGCATCACGTGGCGGCCAACTTCAGCGATGTCTCCAAAGCCGTCCACGAGGCAACAACGCGCTATCTGGGATGGGAGTCTTACCTGCACGCGTCCACCGAAGACTAAGAACGGAAGGTCGGCTGCGAAATTTTAATAGCCGTGAGGAGTGTGCAACAAATGTCCCGCAAGATCATCGGCATCGACGTTGGCACGGGCGGAACGCGCGCCGTACTGGTTGACGAAAAAGGCGCGCTGCTCGGATCGGCGACGCATGAACATGCGCATTTTGCGTCGCCACAAAATGGATGGGCGGAGCAGGATCCGCGCGATTGGTGGAACGCCTGCCAGAAGGCGATCGCCAAACTCCTCCTGGAGACCGGCGTCTCCAAGAGCGAAATCGTCGCTGTCGGCCTCGCCGGACAAATGCACGGCGCGGTGCTGCTCGACGAGAAAGAGGAAGTCCTCAGGCCCGCGCTGATCTGGTGCGATCAACGCACGGCTGAGGAGTGCCGCGTGCTCAACGAGACCATCGGCGAGCAACGGCTGGTGGAGCTGACGTCAAATCCGGCTCTGCCCAACTTCACCCTGACCAAGCTGATGTGGGTGCGCACTCATGAACCGGAGATCTGGAAGCGTTTCCGCTCCTTCCTTTTGCCCAAGGATTACGTCCGCCTGCAATTAACCGGTGTGCGGGCGATTGACGTCTCGGACGCATCCGGCACGCTGCTGCTGGATGTTGCTCATCGCCGCTGGTCAATGGAGATGGTGAAGGCGACGGGGCTGGATGAACGTTGCCTGCCGGAAGTTTTTGAATCGCCGGAGATCGTAGGCAAAATTACGGCGCGCGCAGCTCAAGCTACTGGGCTGGCCGAAGGCACGCCGGTGGTCGCTGGAGCCGGAGACCAGGCCGGGGGCGCTATCGGCATGGGCATCGTCAAGGCCGGCTGCGTCAGCGCGACGATTGGAACTTCGGGCGTCGTGTTCGCCGCGACCGATCAGCCGTTTCTCGATCCCAAGGGACGCTTGCACACCTTCTGCCATGCAATTCCAAATCGGTGGCATGTGATGGGCGTGACCCAGGCGGCGGGCCTTTCTCTGCGCTGGTTCCGCGACACCTTTGGAGCCGCAGGCAAACCAGCCGGCGATCCCTACGATAGCCTTTCGCAAGAAGCCGCCGCGATTCCCGCTGGAGCCGATGGCGTGCTGTGGGCGCCTTATCTGATGGGAGAGCGGACACCGCATCTGGACTCCGACGTGCGCGGAGCGCTGATTGGCCTGGCCGCCAGCCATGGGCGCGGGCATATCATTCGCGCCATCCTCGAAGGCGTGGCATTCAGCCTGAAAGATTCGTTGACCATCTTCGCGGAGATCGGCGTGCCTGTGAACGACATTCGTCTGGGCGGAGGCGGCGCGCGCTCGCCACTTTGGCGCCAGATTCAGGCCGACGCTTACGCCCAGCCCGTCTCACTGCTTGCGGCAGAAGAGGGTTGCGCGTACGGTTCCGCGGTGCTTGCCGGAGTTGGCACGGGGTTGTGGCCCTCGGTGGATGAAGCCTGCGCGGAGATCGTGCGCATCGCCTCGGTGGTCAACCCGATCAAGCAATCCTCGGATAAACTTCAACAGCAATACAAGATTTATCGCGCGATTTATCCGGCGCTCAAACAGATCAAAGCAGCGGTTTCCGCCGGTTAGGCTCTGTTCATGCGGCAGAGCGGAGAAGAGAGAGATGAGCACAGCAGCTATTCAAGAAGAGATCAAGATCAAGAAGCAGCAACTTGTCGAGTTCATGGACAAGCACAAACTTGCTGGAGTCTTGTTGAGCCTGCATGAAAATGTTGCGTGGGCCACGGCCGGCCAGGTGGATATGCGGGTCGGCATTCCAGCGCCGACGGGCGCCGCCGCCGTCTTCGTGCGCAAGGATGGGAGCGGCTTCTACATCACGACGAAGAATGAAGCGCCCAGGATGCACGATGAAGAGTTCGGCGAACTGCCCTTTGAGCCGGTCATCGTGCCATGGCAGGAAGCGAACTTCGCCAAGGCGGCGCGCGGCCTGGCCGCAGCGGGAACGATTGGCGCCGACACCCATGAGGCTGACTGCACACTCATCAGCCTTGCAGGATTGCGCAGCCAGTTGCAGCCGACCGAGATTGCGCGGTACCGGTTGCTGGGCGGCATAACGGCGCGCGCTGTCGAGGAGGTGGCTCTGCATCTTGAGCCGGGCATTACGGAAGAGGAGATCAGCGCCATGTCCTCTTCGCTCCTGATTCAGAAGGCCATTCTTCCTTCCGTGCTGCTGATGGCGGTGGATGATCGCATTCTCAAGTACAAGCACGCTCTGCCGCGGGGAAAGCGGTTGCAGCGTTTCGGGATGGTGAATTTGTGCGCGCGCAAATGGGGGCTGGTCATCTCCATGACGCGCTTCGTTCATTTTGGACCGCTGCCGCAGCAGCTTGCCAAGGGATTCGATGCGGCGGCGAAGGTCAATGCCGCTTTGCTGCACGCGACGCGCGCCGGAGCGACAGCGCGGCAGTTGTATGCAGTTGCCAAAGACGCCTATGCCGCGGCAGGTTTTCCGGGAGAAGAAGAATTGCATCATCAAGGCGGGGCCACCGGCTATGGAGAGAGAGAGTGGGTGGCGACGCCGAACGGCGCGGAGATCGTAATGAACCGTCAGGCCTTCGCGTGGAATCCCTCGGCGCGAGGCGGCAAGGTGGAAGACACCGTCGTGCTGCAGGACGGCGCGATCGAGTATTTGACGGAAACAGCGAAGTTTCCAGTGGTTGAAACTGTGGTTGGCGGCCAGAGCTACCGTAGCGCGGGCGTGCTGCTCAAATAGCGCACGCTATTGTGGAACCGCGAATATGCCGGCATTCCCTCCGGGGCTAAAGCCTCGCTGATTTTGCTGACTGAATGCGGGGGTTAAAACCCACGCCTCCCTCCGCCGGAGGGCGGCAGGCGTAGAATTGCAGTTCTAAGGATGGATGGAATGAAAACTCTCGTTCGCGCACTTGCTTTGCTGCTCCCTGCCCTGCCGCTTTCGATGGCGGGTCCGCTCGTTCTCAACAGCCACGCTCAGGCACTCCCCGAGATCGGCGGCCAGAAGGTCATCCTTCTCACTCGCAACGCAGTCAGCACTACCCAGCCGGAGTTCACCAGCATCACGGTCGCTCCCGGTCGCGGCATGGAGATTCTGCAGATTACAGCAAATTTCCCCGGCAAGGGCAATGTGGACGTGCTGGCCTCGCCCGACCTGGCCAGCGCGAAGAAGATGCTCGACGTGGACGACAACGACAACGGCGACCTCGGCTACCGGCTGGGATCGGCGTTTCTGGTTCCCTATCCCAACCGCATTCGCGGCAAGCTCTCGGCCGACGGCAAGACCCTGACCACCGAGTGGCAGGGGCATTCTTTGACTCTTCCGGCCAACAACATCGGGCACTTGGCAGGCGCAGAGCGCCACGCCATGCACGGGCTTATCCTCAAGGCCAAGACCAGCGAAATCAGAGTCAATAAGGATCCTGGCGGCGCACAGGTTACCGGCGTGATTCATGCGGGCAACTTCGGTGGCCACTGGTTCTCCAAGACCGACCTGGTCATCACCATCACTCTTACAGCCGATACCGTCGATGCCTCGATTGAGGCGCACAACGTGGGCAGCGAAGCCGAACCCATAGCCATCGCATGGCACCCGTACTTTAACTTACCCTCCGGCAACCGTGAGCAGGCCAAGGTGCGCATTCCAGCCTCCACCGTGGCCGAGGTGGACAACTACGACAATGTCTTTCCCACTGGCAAAATTTTGCCTGTCAAAGGAACCAAATTTGACCTGAATGCCCCCGATGGCACGGTCCTGGCCAAGACCTTCTTTGACGACAACTGGAGCCACCTGGATTGGAAGGGCGGCGCCGTGACCGTCCAGATTGTCGACCCGGCCGCGCACTATGGAATCAACATTGAGGGCCTGTCGCCGGAGATCAAAACCATTCAGATGTACGCGCCCCCCGACAAGAATTTCGTAGCCATTGAGCACCAGTACAACTTCGCCGACCCTTTCGGCAAGGAGTGGGGCGGAACGGACACCAGCATGGTGACGCTGAAGCCGGGTGAGAGCACCCCCTGGCACGTGCGGCTGCGCTTATTCGTGCCATAAGGAGCCACTAGCGTGGTGAGTCAGAAGTTCATTG
>PMGP01000189.1 GCA_003156235.1 Acidobacteriaceae bacterium | reverse complement strand
CCAGCCGCATCATCGGCGGATACACGGTCAAGGACGGCGTCATCGTCCCCAATTACAACCATGGCGAAGTCATCGAAGCGGTCTTCAAGCGTACCCGCGTACCGGTGGGCATCATGTCGGCGGCCAAGCTGCTTTCGGCCGTCGAGCCGGTGATCCGCTACCAGCGCGGGCGTTTCCGCGGAGCCGAAGGGACAACCCCTGGCTCGGTGCGCTACGAGCAGGGCATCCAGCAGCGCGAGGACGCGTTGCACCGGCTGGTGGACGTTTGGGCCACCGGCGAAGCGGCTACCTCGCTGGGCTTTGCCACCGCGCGCCTCTTCGATGAGCTGGACCCCATTGAGAAGCAGAAGACCGCCATACTGAAAGAGCGCGGCATCCAGGGCGGACGAGCTGAGCTGAAGGCGCTCCGCAAGAGCGAGCAGGACGCCATTGAACTTGCGACTCTCATCGCACAGGGCTCGGATTCTCCACGCCGCCATGCGCTGGAGGCCGATCCGCTGGTGAACTTCGTCCTCAAGGACGCCGAGGCTAACGTGCTCTGTCCGGCCACCAAGCTGTGGAACACCGGCCATGGCGCTAATCTGTTGCGTGAGGCCGTCAGCCTCATGGGCGGCTACGGCATCACCGAGGACTGCCCCGGCTTTCTCGGTAATAAATGGATGGACGCGCAGTTGGAAGCCACCTACGAAGGCCCTGAAGCCGTGCAGCGTCGCCAGTTGACCGTCACCATGACCTCGGAAGTTTTTCTGGCCCAATTCCGCGCCTGGACCGCCGAGATGCGGCGCATTGCCTCGACCAAGCCCGGCACCGGCGCATGCACTCTGGCCTCCGCCATGCAGATGTGGGCGTGGACGCTGGGCCATTTGCAACGCGCCAAAGACCCCAGCGGCGGCAAGCTCTATCATGGGCAGCGCCAGGGCGTGACCTTCCCCCTGGCCGACGCGCTCTGCTGGCTGGTGGCCTCGCGCGCGCAGATTCTCGACGTGCTCGAACTGGAAGCCAAGGGCCCCAGCGATCCGGTAGCAGCCGAAGGCCTGCAAGGCACCGTGCAATTCTTGAGCGACCTCTGCCACACGCAGGCGGCGCAGGCGGCCGGTGAGGTCTCCCGCATCTGCGCCGAGTTGGTATTCGGCTACAACTGCCACCCCTCCTGGGACGAGGAAGAACACCGCAACTGCTTCCTGGCTAGCGAGTTGGAAGAGCTCGAAGGAACGATGCCGGGAATCAGCGCCATGGCCCTCGATGTGCTGGGGACCGACGGCACCCATCCGCAGAAGGCTGGCCCCTGCGCCGGTTGCGCTGGTTCTGCCGACTTCCTCCGCATGCAGAACAGGTTAACCGCCTGCCTAACCGGCTCGCGCCTAGCCAAGGATCGCGCCGCAGAAACCGTCAGCAAGGTCATGATTCCCGAGGCGCTGGATTACCCGGCATGAGCGGAGGCCGTAAATGAAGAAATTAGTTTTTGCCTTCATCCTGCTTTTCGGAGCAAGCGCGTTTTCGCAGGTATTGAAACCGTCTGATTTCGTTATCGATCCGTCGAAGCCATTTGTGTATCTGAAGTTCGATCACATCGGCCCGAGAAAACCACATCAAGATGGTGAAGGCAATATAGGCCTTTGGCTTATAGTCGTAAACAACTGTCGTATTCCAATAGTTTTTCGGGCATCAGGTGGGCTACCTGGAGCTCCAGAGGCGGTGCTTGAGGATGAAGTTGTCGAAGACGAGCCGATTATGCAAATCTTCTCTTCAGATCAAGAGATGAAGGACTATGAGAGTGATTTGAAACGGCGAAAAGAGAGATTGAAACATAAGCCCATAGGCTATTCGTTTGAAGTTTCAGGTGTTGCCAGAGTCCAGCCGGGCGAAAAAATCGTTATCAGCTTTCCACTGAACCATGTTGATGAATACTGGTATTTGCGCGTGAAGTTTGCTTTGGACCTAAATAACTCTTCGATTGCGATTGGTCCATTTACATATCTTCCATTTTATAAATGGGATATTCCTAAGAGTGAAAGACTTAGCGACACAAATCCGCCTATTTTAAAACATTGAGCTTTTTACGAATTGAATTCATTTGCACCCGGAAGTTATCGGCAAACAGTGAGGCACGCTTGAGCGCAGAAGATAAAGCAGCAGAGACTACCGAGATCGTCCGTCCCACCATGGAAGTGGACATTGCCTGCGTCGGCTTCGGTCCGGCGACCGGCGGCTTTCTCACCACGCTCACGAAAGCCTGGAACGCCAATCCCGCCGATCCGGCCTTCGAGAGCCGCGTTGCGCCGGGAATGCCGTTGCAAGTCCTCTGCTACGAGCGGGCTGACGACATCAGTTCCGGCGTCAGCGGCGTGGTCACGTGCGCCCAGGCGATCCGCTCCAGCTTCCCTGCCCTGAATCCGGCCGAGATTCCCATGGCCGTTCCGGTCTCGAGCGAACGCGTGATGTACCTGCTGGACCCCATCGGCGCCAGCCGGCGCTCGCTCACCTTGAGAGCCGCCGACGCTCTTCTCCGCACTACCGGACGGCTCGTTGGCGTCAAGGACCACGCCTTCACACTGCCCTGGACGCCTGCCTTCCTGAACAAGCACGGCGGATTGGTGATGGGCATCGGCCAGTTCAATCAGTGGGTCGGCGCGCAACTGATGGCCACCGGCCTCGTTCAAATCTGGCCCGGCACTCCCGTCAGCGCACCAATATTCTCCGAAAATTCCGGCAAGAAAAGCAAAACTGTCGTTGGACTGCGCCTCGCCGATCAAGGCGTGGACAAATCAGGAGCGCCAACCGACGGCTTTATGGCCGGAATGGATGTGCGCGCGCAACTTACCGTCGTTGGCGACGGTCCGGTCGGCGCTGTCGGCCAGGCACTCGACGAAAAGCTCGGCCTGCCCGCAGGTCATGCGCACCGCGAGTGGGCTCTGGGCATGAAGTTTGTGATCGAGTTGCCGGAAGACTCGCCTCTGAAGCCTGGAACCGTCTGGCACAGCTTCGGTTTTCCGGAACCGGAGATCTTCGGCTTCCTCTACGTGCATCCGGAGCGGCTGGTCTCGGTGGGCATCTTCGTCCCGTCGTGGATGCACGACCCCTCGCGCACCGCCTATCGCTACTTGCAGCACTACATCCAGCACCCCGCGCTGTGGAAGTACCTCAAGGACGGAACCCTGCGCTCCTGGGGCGCAAAATCCTTGGAAGAGAGTGGCCGCCACGGCGAGCCCTATCTCTGCGGCGACGGCTACGCGAGGATCGGCGAAGGCTCCGGCTCGACCAACATGCTCACCGGCTCCGGCGTGGACGAGGCCTGGGCCACGGGTACGCAACTGGGTGAGGCAGTCGTCGAATTGCTCCGCGCGGGCAAGCCCTTCACGCAAGAAAATCTCGCCGTCACCTACGAAAACCGCCGCCACGCAAGCTGGGTCGAGCGCGGCGCGCTGGAAGCCGAGAATGCCCGCAACGGATTTCAGGATGGCCTCGTCAAGGGCATGATCGGCATGGCACTGGCCGGACTGACTCATGGAAAACTTTCGCTCAGTGCGCACATTCTTCCAGCACACAAGCAGATTGCGCTCCGTGCCCCATCCATTTCGCGTTCTTCGCGAAATGGGTGGGATACCTCGCTCTCCCTGGAACAGGTCGATCTCGTCCAGAAAACCATTGCCGATGGCCGTTCCTTCCACGATGCCCTGCTCACGGCGCGCGGCTGGCCGGAGATTCCCTTCGACGGCCGTCTGCTGATCACGCAGCAGGACGCGCTGCTGCTGGGCGGCAAAGTCCAGGCCATGCCCGGCTTCGCCGATCACGTCGTCTTCCGTAATCCGCAACTCTGCATCGCGTGCGGCGAGAAGACCTGCATCGCGATGTGCTCCGGCCAGGCCATCACGCNNTGCGGCGCCTGCCTGTGGAACTGCGGCCAATCCCCCGACGGCGAGCACTCCAACATCGAGTTCCGCGCCGGCTCCGGCGGCCTGCATTCGGCGGAAAACTGAGTTTCACGCAGCTCTCATTGAACAATGCATTGGCTATAATCTTCAAGGAGGCTTTCGATGAGAAAGTTCGTCGCAATACTGTTCCTTTTGCTCTGCTCCGCCACTTTGCAGGCAAAAGATAAGCCCAATCCCGCCGACTACACCATCAAGGTGCATATCTCCGCTTCATCTATCCCAAATCTTTATTCGAACGGGCTAGCGGTAATGTCAGCTGAAACAACTTTAAACAGCAGGAAGATTGAGTTATCCGGTTACGTTGTGCGTTTGAATGATCTCGGCCAAAAATCAGGGTCAGCGAACAATGTTATGTTGATCGCACCAGGCGACTATCAGGCACGGCTCATCAAAGACGTACATAATTCGGATAGCACGGCGATTCACCAGGAATATGACATTCTTCTCACCGACGGTATCATCTGGCACTGCATCACCACCGGCATCTCTGAATAGCGCCCGCGTCAAACCGCCTGCTTTTGAAACCGCTGCCACTCTCCCGACGGCGAGCAATTAAAATAGAAATAAAGGAAATCTTTCATGGCAAATGTACTGCACATCGTGGTTTGCGCGGGGATCGTACCCGATCCGCTGCAAACATTGGAGCCGGTCACCGGGCCTGCTGGTCCGGGACTGAAGAACGAGATGGTCTTGCCGGCGGTCCTCGACCCCTGGGCCGCCTGCGCGCTCTATGAAGCAGCTGCTCTGGCCGCGAAGAACCCCGGCAGCAAGCTCTGGCTGGTGAGCCTTGGCCCCAAAGCCAAGCTGCAACAGGTGATGATGACCGTGGCGCAAAAAGTCCCCTTCGAGCTGGTGCCCATTGACGGCCCCATCGGCGGATTTCCCGACGCGCACTCGACAGCAGCCGTTCTGGCCGAGACCATCGCCGCATTGCCCGGCCTCGACCGCGGCAAGTTACTGTTATTCGGCGGCTGGGAGTCGGCTACGCGCGGCGCGGGCGTGACGTTGCAACTCGTCGGCGAGCGGCTCGGCATTACCGATCAGTTCCAGGGCGTGGACCAGATTGACCTGCGCGACGACGGCTCCTTTGAAGTACTGGAGCGCGTCGAAGGCGGCAAACACCAGGTCTCGGTCTGTGCGGGGACACCCGCCGTTCTCGGCTGGGCGACCGGGAATCTGGCCGAGCCAAGAAATAATCCGCAAGTGGGCATGGCGAATATGCGCACCATCATGCCCGCGCTGCAAAAGGCCAAAGTCGCCAAGCTCGACGCGAACGGATTGAGCTATGTTTCGGTGAGCCTGCCCAAGCAGCAGCGCGATACCCGCGTGGTGAAAGACCTGACGCCGGATCAGATTGCAGCCGAGCTGGTTGAGTGGATTGGAGCCGAATAATGGAAAACATTCTTGTACTGACACATGCAGACGAATCCGGCTCTGCTCTGACCAAGGCCTCACTGGAAGCCGTCACCGCGGGTTTGGAGTTGGCGACGCAGCTTGCTGCACCGCTCATCATCGGCATCGTTGCTGCCGACGCGACTGCCGCTGCCGGTTCCCTGGCCTCAGCCGGAGCGCGGCTGCTGGCCGTCTCCGGCGAGGCCTTCGCCCAAGCGCGCTACGCCTCGGATGTTATTGCTGCTGAAGCACTTTGCCGCGCTGCCAACGCTACCGTCGTCCTCGCTCCTGGCTCTTCGCGCTTTACGCGCGTCGCCGCCGGCGTCGCTCATCGGCTGGGTGGATTCATCGATACTCATATTACGGCGCTAGGCGGAACGGAAAATGTGGAAGCCTCGCGCTGGTTCTATCGCCAGCGGGTCGAGGCCGTCATCCGCCGCGACGTGCGCCCCTGGTTCCTACTGCTGGATGCGGGAACCCATGCGGCCTTTGCGTGTGAGAGTCAACCTATTCAGATTGAGCAAGTTGCGGTCGAGTTGCCGGCGCTGCGCACCTCGGTCAGCGGCTTCCGCTCTCCGGAAGTAGGTCAGCAGACGATCCGTCCCGACGCGAAGATGCTCTTTGTCGCCGGAGCCGGATGGACCAAGAAGCAGCCTGATGGGCAGATACATGTCGCAGAGGCTGGAGAGCTGATTCTTGGTTTCCTGCGTGCTACGGGAGCGTCGCTGGGAAGCAGTAAGTCATTGGTAGATCAGGGTGGTGAAGGCGAACCAGTGCTTCCCTTCCTGACTCACATGAATCAGATTGGGCAAACCGGCTCGACACCGCGCCACGCCAAGGGCCTCTCCACCTGCTGCCATGGCGAGGAGCCGCACGTGGTGGGTTGGCGATTCATCGGCGACCGGCGCGCCNNTCAGCCTGGACCCCAACTGCGGCTGGACGCGCGGCAAGGCGGATGTGGTCTACGTTGCCGACGCCTTCCCAGTGATGGCCAAAGTCAACGCGCTGCTGGAAGCCAAGAAGGCATAAGCAACTGCCGCGGAGTCTGCCGAAATCGCGGCCTCCGCGTCCGCGCACCGCGCCAAATCAACTGTGTTAACTTAGGTTTAGGAACAAGAAAAGAGCATTATGCCTTCGATTACTTCGTTTATCAAGCACCATTATCGCCACTTCAACGCCGCTTCGCTGATTGATGCCGCCGAAGCCTACAACCAACTGCTCTCCTCGGGCGGGAAGATGTTCATAACCATCGGCGGGGCTATGAGTACAGCAGAACTGGGGCTTTCGCTGGCGGAGATGATTCGCCAGGATAAGATCCACGGCATCTGCTGCACTGGGGCCAATCTGGAGGAAGATGTCTTCAATCTGGTGGCGCATGACTTCTACGAGCGCGTGCCGCACTACCGCGATCTTACTCCGGCGGACGAGGCTAAGTTATTGAGCCGACACATGAACCGTGTCACCGACACCTGCATTCCGGAGATGGAGGCGATGCGGCGGATCGAAAACGAGGTGCTCAAAGAGTGGGTGAGAGCTGACCAGGCAGGCGAGCGATTTTTTCCGCACCAGTTCATGTACAAGATTCTGCTTTCGGGAGACTTGAAGAAGTCGTATCAGATTGATCCTAAAGATAGTTGGCTGCTGGCTGCGGCGGAAAAGAACCTGCCCATGTTTGTGCCTGGCTGGGAAGATTCGACGCTGGGCAACATGTATGCCGGTCACTGTATCTCACAGGATGTAAAGAAGATACACACGGTGCGGACGGGCATCGAGTACATGATGGAACTGGCTGAGTGGTACACAAAAACTACAGAAAAGACGCCGCTAGGATTCTTCCAGATTGCGGGCGGAATTGCGGGCGACTTCCCCATCTGCGTGGTTCCGATGCTGCATCAGGACTTGCAGCGGGAGCATGTTCCGCTGTGGGCTTACTTCTGCCAAATCAGTGATTCCACAACCAGTTACGGGTCGTACTCAGGGGCCGTGCCCAACGAAAAGATCACCTGGGGCAAGCTAGGCGAGACAACGCCCAAGTTCATCATCGAGTCGGATGCATCGATTGTGGCGCCGCTGATTTTTGCCTACGTTCTGGGGTGGTAGAGCGAGTTCTAGCGGTGTGGCAAAGGCCGATTGATACATGAGAAATGGTGCGCTCAAGCGCATCGGTTTTTATAAAACGTGAAGCTATCGCGCACCGGTTTTGAAGAAACCGGTCAGCTGACGCTTTGACCGATTGCTGATTGCGCAGGCGATGAGCGAGCCGCTGCACTTGATTACGACGGATGAGCGGTTGAGGCAGTATAGCGAGCTGGTGGTGCTGGTGTGAGGGCGGCTGCATGGCCACTTTACCGTCTATCCATTTTCTGCGAAGGCCCAGTTGTTCCCAAGACAGAAGTTGAGGATGGAGCAGCAGAGGATTGCGATGCAGTTAGCGGCGAGTAAGGGAATGTGCGCAGCGCCGACCAGCAGGCGCATCAGAGCTAGATTTCCCAGCATGGAAACCAAACCATTGGAGAGATGAAAGCGCATCAGCTGAGTCAGCAGCACGGAGTTGTCGCGGCGGTCGCGCCAGGTGTAATGCAAGTGAGCGACAAAGTTGTGCAGCAAGGTAAGCTCAAGGGCCGCCGCCGATGCAAGGAGATAATGGCCGGCGAAACAGCGATTGAAGATGGCGAGAGAGGCGAGTTGCACGATCATGCCAGCGGCGCCAACGAGATTGAATTTTCCCCATCGGATGAATGGGCTCACTGTAACGGCTCCTGGCGGTAGAGTTGCGCGGTGTGGCGGAGGGTGACGTGAATAGCCATGGCGAACATGGCGAGGACTGAGATGGAGCCGCCGAGATCGAAGAGCAGAATTTTGCAGCCGAAGAGATTTGCGTAGGGATTGCGCAGCAACGCCAGGTTGCCGATGACGAGCAGAATGCGAATCTCTGTAGGACCAAAGATGCCCTGCGAAAGCTGAAAGCGGGAGAGCGAATAAGTGGCGAGGAAGCTTTCGCCAGAGAGGATGAGAAAGGCGATCAGCATGGCGAGGGCGATTTGCCAATGTAGAAAGCCAGAGAGGGCGAGGCCTGACATGAGGGCGACGGAGCCGAAGATGTCCGCCATGTGATCGACGTAGAAGCCGTAGCGCGGACGCTCGTGGCGGCGCACACGGGCCAGGGTTCCGTCGAGGCTGTCGCCGAGCCAGTTGAGCGCGAGACAGACAATTACGAGAAGCAGGGCGTAGCGGTTATAGCGCGAGAGGGCATAGAAGAGGCCGGCGACGATTTGTGCGCTGAGGCCGAGAAGAGTGAGCTGGTCAGAGGTGAGCCATTTTGGCGCGCGCTCGGCCATCCATAGCAAGGCGCGCTTCTCGAGGGAAGCGGTCAGCGACTGGTTGATGCGGCGCGCTGTGATGAAGGCTACGGCGGAATGATTTGTTGCGGCTGGTTGAAGATTCATTTTTGTCTCCATTTCAAAGACAGCAAGTTAGCCCCCGCCCTTCGACTACGCTCAGGGCAGGCTTTCGCGGGGTTAGCTAGTTAGCAAGTTAGCGAAAGGGGGTTGCGTTCCATCAACATTCCCTCAGAGCTAAAGCCCGCGATGTTTTTACTGAGTTTATGTACGGGCTGAAGCCCGTACCCTTCATCCAATGGTTCGTTCGCACTATCTCCGAAGCGCGTTGCAGGTGGAGCGCAAAGTGAACGCCAGCGATTCGTGGGGAACGCTCGCGACGAAGGGGCCAATCGCCCAGCCGAGGCCGGTTGGGATGGAACGCGTGAGGGAGACGGACTCGATCTGCATATAGAGGCCGCCGTCGCGCTCCTCGTAGCTCCAGTAAGTATTCAACCGCCATAGGAAGCCGTGTTCCTCGCTGGAATTCAGCGCGCGCTCATGGCGTGTGCCGGGGGAGTCAATTTCAGAAATTTGCGTGCTGCGCGAAAGGCTGTAACCATGAAGCGCGTCGAGCCGGCCAAAGGTGACGTCATAGGCTGTATCCATGACCACAGTGATGACGTGCTTCTGGCGGACGCGCAGGATGACTTTGAAAATATCGCCATGCTGCGTGAGGATTTTTGCCTGAAGCACCTGTGGGGAGTAGTGCTGCGGATAGGCGTTGAAATTCTTCATCAGGCGCTCAAAATCCGCGGCTTTGGCTCCTGGGGCAAAGGCCGTTCCGCGCCAGTGGTGCAGCATTGCTCCGGGCAAATCCGCAGTGGTGGATGGCGTGAGCTGCTCGACGATCAGTTCTTCGCTGCGCAGGCGCGTCTCACTCTGCGCGGCGGAAGTCACGGGTACGATGAAGCCGTTTTGCGAGCGATGCTGCTGAGTTAGACGCGCCTCAACCGTACTGATATAGGAGTTAAATGCTGAAACTGCGGCAGGCGCGGGTTGAGAGCTTACGCATGCGGGGTCGGCTGCAAGGATCAGAAGGCTGCATAGAATGGCGAAACGTTGCAAATTTGATGTGCGATGCATCATGAACAGACCTTACCGTGGAACCAGCGGGCGATGCAATGCATGGAATCTCACTTGATGAAGATTTTTTCTCACGGGGCAAGTGATTGCTGCGGTTTGAGTTGCGAAAAGATGTACATTGTGTAAATAATTGGAATTCTAAAAATAATGTTTGAATCGTTCCGGGGCTAAAGCCTTCGTTGCTTTGATAAGCTCATGCGGGGGGTAAACCCGCCGCCTCCCTCCGGAGCGACTCATCGGATTATTTGTGTGATCGGTTACACTGGCATGAGCATGACGGATGCACAACAAGCACGACGCTATCGCTTCGGTGTTTATGAAGCGCACACGGGAACGGGAGAGCTTCGCAGGCAAGGGCTCCGCGTCAAGTTAAGCGCGCAACCGTTTCAGATGCTTTGCATGCTGCTGGAGCGGCCCGGCGAGCTGCTGACGCGCGAGGAAATCTGCCGGGAGCTGTGGCCGGATGGGACATTTGTTGACTACGAACATGGCGTGAACTCGGCGATCAATCGCATCCGCGAGGCCCTGGGAGATACAGCCGGGAATCCACGATTTGTGGAGACGCTGGCGCGGCGCGGCTATCGATTTGTGGCTCCGGTGGAGCGGCTGGACGCAGGGGAGGACGCAGGCCGTCGAACGGCCGAGTTCCCTTCCGTGGCGGCGATGCGGCAAGCGACTATTGGCAGGCAGCAGACTGCGGAGAAGGAAACGGAAACGGAGGCTGGTTTTCGGATTCTGGCTACACCGGAGGAACTTCCGAAGGCCTCGCATCGCGTGGTGAAGACGTTGTTCGTGCTTTTGCAGATCATGTACCTGGGATTCTATGTTGGTGCGCTGGCGAATCTGTCGGAGATAGAGGAGCTGTTTTCGCCGCTGCCAAGGGCGAGTGAGGCGTTCGTCGTGTTGATTTTGACAGCCTCGATCCTGATTCCCGCGCGCCTCTTCGTGATTTCCGCCACGCTCTTCCACGCGCCCGGAGCGCGCGGAAAATTCCTTAAATTATGGTCGTTTCTGCTGCTGTTCGACGAGCTATGGGCGCTGTCGCCCTTCCTGCTGCTGCATCACATTAATGTAGGACTGGCGCTGGCTTGCATGACGCCGTTGGTCTATTCGCCATTTGCGCAGCGCTCGCTGGTGTTGATGGGGGCGTGCGAGAAAGCGACGAGCTAGCAGGGCTAGCGGAGTTATGTGCAGTCACAGGACGCGGGCGAGCCATTGACCGGTGTGGGAGAGGAGATTTGCGGCGATCTCTTCGGGGGTGCCTTCGGCGACGATCTTGCCGCCGGCTTGGCCGCCTTCTGGACCTAAGTCGATGACCCAGTCGGCGGATTTGATGACGTCGAGATTGTGTTCGATGACGATGAGCGAGCCGCCGCCGTCAATGAGCTTGCGGAAGGCGGTGAGGAGCTTGGAGACATCGTCGAAGTGGAGGCCGGTGGTGGGCTCGTCGAGGATGTAGAGGACGCGGCTGGCTTGCGAGGGTTTGGCGGTGGCGTTGACGGCGCGGACCTGGGCGAGGTGGGCGGCGAGCTTGACGCGCTGCGCTTCGCCGCCGGAGAGCGTGGTGGCGGACTGGCCGAGGCGGAGATAACCGAGGCCGATCTCGTCGAGGACGGCGAGCTTTTCAAGCAGGCGGGTTTGGCCGGCGAAGAAGCGCAACGCTCCCTTGACAGTCATTTGCAGAACGTCGTGGATGTTCTTGCCCTTGTAGGTGACGTTGAGAATTTTGGTCTGATAGCGAGTGCCGTTGCAGTCCTCGCAGGGCAGTTCGACGTCGGCGAGGAATTGCATTTCGACGGTGACGGTGCCGTCTCCCTCGCAGGTGTTGCAGCGGCCGCCGGGAACGTTGAAGGAAAAATGGCCGGGAGTGAGGGAGTGGCGCTTGGCCTCGGGCTGCGCGGCAAAGAGCTCGCGAACCAGGTCGAAGCCCTTGATGTAGGTGATGGGGTTGGAGCGCGGAGTGCGGCCGATGGGGGTCTGATCGACGAGGACCACATCGTTGAGGCGCTCGACGCCGGTGAGGGATTTGTAAACGCTGGAGGGGTCGGCGCCGTCGGCCTTCCACCCCAACGACAAAGACCTGTCGTTGGGGGCCCCGGACTGGCCGAGGGCGCGGGCGACGGCGCGATAGAGCACCTGATGGACCAGCGTAGATTTGCCGGAGCCGGAAACGCCGGTGATGGCGACCAACATTCCGAGTGGAATATCGACGTCGAGGGAGTGGAGGTTGTTGGCGGTAGCTCCGCGCAGGACCAGGCGTTCGCGGCCGGGCGTGCGGCGGCGCGCGGGGATGGGAATGGAGAGCTGGCCGGAGAGATAACGGCCGGTGAGCGAATTGGGGTTGGCTTCAATTTCGGCGAGAACGCCCTCGGCAAGAAGCTTGCCACCCAGTTCGCCGGCGCCGGGGCCGAGGTCGAGGAGATGATCGGCGGAGCGAAGAATGTCGGCGTCGTGCTCGACGACGATGATGGTGTTGCCCAGATCGCGCAGCTCTTTCAAGATTCGAATGAGGCGGGCAGTGTCGCGGGAGTGGAGGCCGATGGAAGGCTCGTCGAGGACATAAAGTGCGCCGACAAGTTGCGAGCCGAGCGAGGTTGCGAGCTGAATGCGCTGCGCCTCTCCGCCAGAGAGCGTGGAGGCGAGACGGTCGAGGGTGATGTAGTCCAGGCCGACGGCGTCGAGAAAATTGAGGCGTGCGCGGACCTCTTGGAGGATGGGGCCAGCGATTTCCTCCTGCATGGGCGAGAGCTTGAGCGCGGCGAAAAACGCTTTGGCTTCCGCGATGGTGAGCGCAGTGGCCTGGCAGATGCTTTGGCCGTTGATGCGGACACTGCGAGCCTCGGCGCGGAGACGCTGTCCGCGGCAGTCGGGGCACTCGGCATAGCCGCGATACTTGCTGAGCATAACGCGGACGTGGAGCTTGTACTTCTTGCGTTCCATCTGCGCGAAAAAACCGAGGACGCCGACGAAGGAGCCTTTGCCGCGCAAGACGATTTCGCGGATGGCTTCGGGCAGATCACGCCAGGGAACGTCGAGCGGCACGCCCAGCTCGGGAGCCTGTTTGCGAAATTCCGTGAACCAGGGACGGTACTTGGGACGGTTCCAGGGATCGATTGCGCCGCCGTTGAAGGTGAGGGCTTTGTCGGGAATGACCAGGTTGAGGTCGAAATCCATGGTGTTGCCGAAGCCCTGGCATCGTGGGCATGCGCCGAACGGGTTGTTGAAGCTGAACAGGCGCGGCTCAGGTTCGACGAAGGCGAGGCCGCACTGCTTGCAGGCGAACTTCTCGCTGAAGCGCAGGGGGAGACAGGCCGGGAGGCCTGTCC
>PMGP01000375.1 GCA_003156235.1 Acidobacteriaceae bacterium | reverse complement strand
AGATCAGAGAACAGAGATCAGAGATCAGCCGAGAGGCCATTAAGAATAGATCGGAGCATTTCACGATGGATGCTTTGCAGAAACGAGCGGTGGATGCCGAGGAAGCTGGCGATCTGCCCTTGGCACTTGAGTTATGGAGAGAGCGTTCAAAGAGCGATGAGGATGGAATTTTCTATCTTAAATATGGAAGAGTGGCTCAGAAATTAGAAATGTGGGAAAAGGCGGAAGAAGCCTTTACCCATGCTCTCCACCTTCAGCCACACTCTTCTTTAGCAAATTTTGTCGATTCACCCATAGTCAAGATACTCCTTGGAGGACTTTGGCTTAAACGTATCGACAAAGACAGAATTAAATCTTTGTGGACTGCCAAGGATTGGTTTCTGAACGCGCTCCAAATCAAAAGAGATGCGCCCACTTTAACGTTTTTGGGAGCAGCATATACCAGACTTGACGAAATCCCAGCAGCAAAAAAAGCATTCGAAGAAGCGATTGAGATAGATCCCAACTACGCGGAGGCGTTATATAACCTGGCTGTGCTTGAAGAAGAGACTGACCCACAGAAGGCCCGTGATCTTCTGGAAAGGGCAATTCAAATCGATCCCGGTTACGCAATCGCGCACCATATGCTTGGCCGGGTATTTACAAGGCTGAAAGATCTGGATCGCGCTGAATTTCATTATCGCAAGTGCCTTGAAATCAAACCAGCCGAATATTGGAACTACCTTTATCTTGCCGGTCTGCTGGAGTCGAAGAAACGAAATTCGGAAGCGGAAGAGCTTTATCTGCACGCGATTGATTTGTCTCCGGAGATGGCGGGCGCATATGAGTTTTATGCTCGCTTCCTAGAAAAAATGGGAAAGGTTACCGAAGCCGCTGCACAACGTGCAAAAATTAAGCCGTCCGAGTAGGCTGCAACTCGCCCTGTTCCCTATTCCCTATTCCCTATTCCCTGCTCTTTCACTCCGCCCCAAAGAGTCGCCGGAAGAACTTTCCAATACCGCCGAAGAAGCCGGGCTTTTTCTTTGCCTCGGGCTTGGTTGCGGCCGCGCTGGGCACCGGAGTTGCTTCGGCTGCGGGCTTTGCCGCGTGGTCGGCGCTGTTGTAAACCAGCGGCTCGAGTGCCTCTGGCGGGGCTGAAGTTATCGAGACTGCATTCGGCTCAGTCTTGGGCAGCGGAGCGAGGCCCGCACTCTGCGCCACCGGAAATTCATTTGTGCCGGGATGCAGCGGAGGCGGGCAGCCGCAAGGCTCCTTCTCGTTGTCCACCACCTCGCGCAGGCTGCCGTGCTCAAACATTACCCGCTGGCCGGGCTGCACGTGATAATTGCCGCCATCAAAGACGCTGCTCACCAGCACGTAAGGAGCATTCACGCCCGCCTTCCACCCCAGCGACGAAGACCTGTCGCTGGGGACCCCGGAGTTATCCACGCAGGTGTCGCCGTNNTGCTGGCCGAGGCGAATCTTGATCTCCGCCGCGCCGGGACCTCCGATGAGAATGCGAAAATCCGGAGTCATCAGGAAATCGGCGTTGCGCCCGGCGGCGGCGCTGGTGGCAAAACTCAACTCGAGAGCGCCGTGATCCATGGCCATCATCAGACCGGGCGTCTCACCGGCAGGAACGCTGGAATCGGCGGCCAGCTTGACGGTTGTTGAAGCGCAGACGCGCAGCACGCCGCGATGGGGCAACACCACCTCGGTGGTTTGACTGCCCGAGGTAATCGTGCCGCTGGCAACAATCACTGCCCTGCCCTGCGAAACTTCCAGAGCGCCAGTGACCTTGGCCGCAGCGTCCGGGTTCTTGCTGTCCAGGGCAACAATGGCAATGGGAGCGGCGTCGGTTGCGGCAGCCTGTGGCGCGGGCGCGGTCTGGGCGTGAAGCAGGGGCGCGTTGAGCAACAGGAGAAGAATGGCAGAGCAGACAGAAAAAAACGAAAAAACATGAGAGGAAAAACATCCCTCAGGGGCTGAAGCCCAACGCATTATTTGCTGCATTTTCGGCACGACTGAAGTCGTGCCCTGACGCTTCTTGCTACTCCGTTTACATTTTTTCGCATCCGGTAAAGCCCGGGCCGGCTTTGGCGGATGGATGTACGGGCTATTGATTCCTGTACAAAAAATGTCCTGCTCCGTCCCTACGGGACTCCGGAGTTCCCATATGGAATCCGCTTTCCCCACGCTGAAGCGCGGGGCTAATAAACACTGCGCCTCCGGCGCGGCTGCCTGAACATGACTTATGCAGCGGTCAATAAAGCTAGCACCCTTCACGCTAAAGCCTGTACCCTTCACTCGGGTGAATTGTTTCGCGGTAGGTCGCATGGCGGCTACATCTCCAAAAAGTTGCGGATCATCTGATGGCCGCCCTCGGTCAAAACGCTCTCGGGATGAAATTGCACGCCCTCGATGGGCAAGGTGCGATGGCGCAGGCCCATGATCACCGATGATTTTCCGTCGGCGCTCGGAGTGCGGGCTGTGACGATGAGTTCTTTGGGCAGCGACTCTTCAGCGACAATCAACGAATGATAGCGAGTGCAGGTGAGTGGAGAAGCAAGTCCGGCGAAGATGCCCTTGCCGTCGTGAGTGATGGAGCTGGTCTTGCCGTGCATCAGTTGGCTGGCGCGGACCACATCTCCGCCGAAGGCCTCGCCGATGGCCTGATGGCCCAGGCAGACGCCCAGAATCGGCGCCTTGCCGGCCATGTGGCGGATCAGCGGAACCAGAATGCCGGCCTCGCTGGGCGTGCAAGGGCCGGGAGAAAGCAGAATGCGGTCGGGACGGAGCGCCTCCACCTGCTCAACGGTCAGTTCGTCGTTGCGATAGACTTCGACCTCAGCGCCCAGTTCACCGAGGTACTGGACAAGGTTGTAGGTAAACGAATCGTAGTTGTCGAGGACGAAGACCATGGTGAATTCCAGTGTAGCGCGCCCCTGCGGTGGCGCCATATGCTCGCTGTTTGTTCGCGCCAGGTCTGGTTGGGCCAAAACCCAGTGGCGTTTGCTCTACGGAGGCCGTGTTGCCAGTTGCACAGCGGCGCAGTATCTGTAAAACTCACCTGTGATGGTTCTTCATTTTCTGATTCAGGGCCGGGTGCAGGGAGTGGGCTTCCGCTGGTATGTACAGCGAGAGGCCGGCCAGCTGGGTCTGCGCGGCTGGGTAAGCAACACGGAGGAGGGCGAGGTGGAGGTGGTGGCCTCGGGCTCTCCTGACGAGCTGGCCAAGCTGCGCGCCAGCCTGCGCCGCGGACCGCGTGGAGCCCGCGTGGATCACCTCGTCGAGCACTATCTGGACGATAGCGAGGCTGAGGAACTGAGCTCGTTCCGGATTGATGGAGCATGGTGAAACAGGGGTCAGAGATCAGAGATCAGGGATCAGCCTTTAGCAACTTGCCGCTAGCTTTCATCCTCAAGCTGCGGGCGTTTGAATGGTCTTCCAGTCCGACCAGAGGCGTTTTCCTGATCTCTGACTCCTGATCTCTGATCTCTGCCTTCTATAATCTGCATAGAACCCCTACCAAGGAGCGAACGACCCATGCCCGAACAAATCAAGTCCATCAATGTGGAAGCCCTGAAGGCGCTGGTGCGCACGGTGCCGGATTTTCCCAAGCCGGGGATTCTGTTTTACGACATCACCACGCTGCTCAAGGACAAAACCGGCTTTGCCAAGATGATCGACGCGCTCGCCAGCCACTATATCGAGCGCAAGGTCGACTTGGTGCTGGGCATCGAGGCGCGGGGATTCATCTTCGGGCCTGCGCTGGCCTATCGTCTCAACGCCGGCTTTGTGCCGGTGCGCAAACCGGGCAAGCTGCCCGCCGAGACTGTACGCGTGAGCTATGACCTGGAGTACGGCTCCGACGCTCTGGAGATTCACAAGGACGCGATTCAGCCGGGCCAGCGCGTGGTGCTGGTCGATGACCTGCTAGCTACCGGAGGCACGATGGAGGCCACCGTGAAGCTGGCCAGGCAGTTGGGCGGAGAGATTGTCGGTCTGGCCTTTGCCGTGGAGCTGGACTTCCTGAAAGGCCGCGAGCGCTTCAAGGAGTTCGATGTCTTCAGCTTGCTGCATTATGACGTGTAGGATGGTTATGTTCTAGCGCCGTCCCTACGGGACTCCGGAGCGCGTTTGTGAAAACCGCTTTCCCCACGCTAAAGCGCGGGGCTAACAAACACTGCGCCTACGGCGCGGTTGCCAGGACATTCCTTCTGCAGTTCTCGATAATGCCCAAATTTTATTGCGCATTTTGCGGCATACTTCGGCTGCGCAGGGCAAGCTTAAAAGCCGTGTTCTTTCAAGACAACGACTAATTCAGAGGTTTCTCAGGAAGCAGCTTCCGGCTCGTTCGGCGTTTCGGGCTCGTTCGGCGATGTCGCGCCTTCCGCATTCGCTTCGTTAAACATCTGCGCGTCGGCGAAGCGGTATCCCACATAGACGTCGGTGAGCAGGTATAGGGGCTTGGAGGGGTCGTCCTCAATTTTCATGCGCAACTGGCGGACAAAGGTGCGCAGGTATTCGACCTCTTCGCGGCACTCGGCGCCCCACACCTCGGTGAGCAGCCTTGCATAGGTAACCACGCGGCCGGCACGACTCATCAGGCAGTAGAGAATGTCGAACTCCTTGCGCGTCAGATGCACCAGTTGGCCGCGCTTGGCGACTTTGCGCTTTACCGGATCGAGGCGAAGCTCGCCAACCTCGATGGGCGCGTCTTCAGCGCGGGCCGGAGCCTGGACGCGGCGCACCGCGGTGCGGATGCGTGCAATCAGCTCGCGCATGCTGAATGGCTTGGTGACATAGTCGTCCGCGCCCAGCTCCAGCGCCTCGACCTTCTCCTCTTCCGCATCGCGCACGGTGAGCATGAGAATGGGCAGCCGTGGCGCAAAGGCGCGAATGCGGCGCAAGGTTTCAATGCCGCCGATTCCGGGCATATTCACGTCAAGCAGAACCACATCAAAGCCGCCTGCGCGCAGCGTCTGGAGAGCCTCTTCGCCGCGCGAGACATCCACGACCTGAAAGCCGAGCTCCACCAGCGGCGGCCTGAGCGCCCTGCGGATGGCCGATTCATCGTCAACAATAAGAATGCGAATTGCTGTCTGTGTCATTAGAAAACCCTCTTATGCGCCTTGGCTGGAATGGCCGCAAAAAACGTGGTCCCGTCTGTCTCATCGCTGGTAACCCAGACGGAACCGCCATGGAGGAGCGCGACGCGCTTGGCCACCGAGAGGCCGATTCCCGTGCCGCTGTCCCTGTTCGTGCGAGTTGTAGATCGATAATAGCGGTCGAAGATCCGCTCCCGGTCATTGATGGGAATCACCGGCCCAAAGCTGTGCACCGAGAAGACGATCTCCGCGCGCGCTTTTACGGCCCTTATGGTAATGGTACTGCCAAAAATCGAGTACTTGCAGGCGTTGTCGATGTATTGTGTCAGCAGCATGACCATCAACTGGCGGTCGCAATCGAAAACCATGCGCTCGCGGGGAATATCAAGTTCCACTTTCATACTTGCCAGCCGGTCGCCCAGGCTGGCTACAACCTCTTCAATCAGCGGCGCTACGTCCACTGAGGCGGCATGAACGGTGACTTCGCCGGCATCCAGGCGCGCGGTGGTCAGCAGGCGCGTGGTCAGGTTGCCGAGCAGTTCGGTCTGTTCATCGATCAGCGTAACCAGTTCCGCCTGTCCGGCAGAGAGATGGCCCATCTCGCCCAGGCCCGTCGAGGCAGCGCGGATGGCCGTCAACGGCGTTTTGTAGGCATGCGCCAGGCTATCAAGAACAGTGGATCGCAACTGCTCGGTGCGGCGTTCGGTTTCGATGCGGTTTTCGTTCGCGAAGGCCCGATAGCGGTCAAAGACAATGGCAATGAGCGAGGCGATGGCGCTGTTGGTAAGCGGGCTGGTTTGGCCGCGCACCACCAGGCTTCCAATGGGCACCGTTCCCAGCCGGACCACGCGGCGCCCCAGCCCGGTTTTTGGATCGTCGTCCGAGGTGCCGAAGTAGTAGACATTCTGCGCCAGCTCCCGAGGGTCCGCATTCCAATGCCCAGCAGAATAGACCTGGTGCAGTTCCGCGTCGAAGACCGCCGCGGCCTCCAGCGCAAAGATATCATGCACCAGCTCAGCCAACTGCGGCCCGGGCTCGAGACGAAGATTCATCTCCAGCGTGCGCCGAGTGAACTCATGGAGGTCATGCACCTGTGCGCTCCAGGACTTGGCTGTGCGGGCGTTGATCTTGGCGTGCTCCCGAAAGTAGACGACCAGGATCGCGATCATCACCAAGGCCATCATCCAGGCGACGGTGGTCGATTCGGAACTCGCGGGGATGAGACTCAAGGTCAAGCGATTACCCAACATTCATTGCAGCAGGATTCAAGAAAAGAGAAGGCGCCTTGGACGAGAAAAACCGGGAACCTCTTCACCGCCAGCGCCCGATCAAATCCAAGGACTACATCCGCGCAGCACAAATACTTCCGCCGGGCCGGCCTTGGATGCGGTTTAACTTGAGAGGATTTTAACAGATTCCTTATACATCCTGATGCCGAGATCCTTTCGCACATGAAGAAATACTTTCGTCGTCCTCATATATTCCTTATGGCTTCTTTGCAATACTTACGTCAATCAGTAACTGCCAGGCCGCATCGGGTGGACACCCGAGCGCGATTTGATTCTCACCGATTGAATTCACGCGACAGCTTTGTCAGCGTGGTCATGAAGGCTTGGCTGGGTTACTGATCGCACTCTACAGAGTGCCGCATCTTGCCTACTTTTTGGCTGAGTTCATCTTTGGCCTACAACAAGCATCATTTTTTGAAAGGAACAGTGTCGATGTATATGAAACCGTATCGCATACTGCAAACCATTGCCGGAACCGCCATGGCAATCGCCCTGACAGCCGGCGCGCAAACACCGGCAACGCCCGCACCAGCGCCCGCGGCGGCTCCAGTGGCGGCGGCGCCTGCAACAGCTCCAGCCCCGCTTTCCACGTTCGTTCTCACGGGTCCGCTGCAATGGCTGCCGCCGGCGACCTTCGATGCCGGACCGTTGGGCAAGCTGTCCGTCAACGGCATCGTGACCGGTTTCGCGCAATTCCAGAACAATCCCGTGCCGGGAGATGACAATGCGCAAGCCACTCTGAGCAACGGGCAGATTTTCATTCAAAAAGCGGACGGGAAGCTTCAGTACTACATCCAGGCTGGCGTCTACACCATGCCGACGCTTTCAGTGCCGTTTCTTGACGCCCAACATACCGTGAACAATTTCTATGGACCAGTTCCGGTCGTCTACCTGAAGTTGCAGGCGGCTAAGAACACGCAGTTCCTTATCGGCCAACTTCCCACGCTGATGGGCGCCGAGTCCACGTTTACGTACCAGAACTTCAACATCGAGCGCGGCATCGTTTGGAACCAGGAAAACGCCATCAATCGCGGCATCCAGATAAATCAGACCGTGGGTAAGTACCTGTCCGCCGCGATCAGTTGGAATGACGGTTACTATTCCGACCGCTACTCGTGGCTCTCGGGCTCGGCGACCCTTACTAAGGGGCCTCATAGCCTGGTGTACGACGGGATGGGGAACCTGGGACAGACCGTCTATCAAACGGCGGCCACACCGCTTGCGAACAATAGCTACATGCACGCGGTGATCT
>PMGP01000236.1 GCA_003156235.1 Acidobacteriaceae bacterium | reverse complement strand
CTTAACGCTTATCGTAACACGGAAAACAGTCAATCGTCGCGGTGTTTTCGCTTCTCCAAAAACCCAATTTTGCGCAAAAAGCCTTCACTTATACATTTAGTCTTTTTGCGCGTGTACGCCGGTTCTTCACCCACGGGTATGGCAACCATGATGAGATAGCTTCCCTGCAAGCCTCCTGCCTAAAATTGCCAAGATTCCTCGGCAAAGACTTAGACGCCGGCGCGCGGATTGAGAAGCCTTCAGAATCCGGAGAATCCCAGGAGCCAGGCTGTATTTGCGGCAGTCTTGGCAGCCGGTCTTTGCTCGTACCAGCGGTAATCCAGGTCTCAGAGGCGAGACCCTGGGATGCCCGGCACTCGGCATTCGCGCTTTCCTTGGCGTCAGAATTTGGACTAAGAGTAGAATCAGGGCAAGGCAAAAGAGGAGCAAAAGGGAGGGAAGATGGCCACTGCGACGCAGATTTCACTGGAAACCTATCTGACCACTTCCTATGAGCCGGACGTGGATTACGTCGATGGGATGCTGGAGGATCGGAACGTGGGCGAATACGATCACAATGTTGTTCAGCAGGCGATTCAGATCTGGTTTTATCTGCACGGCAAGGAGTGGCGCATTCGGTCGATCCAGGAACAGAGAACCAGAGTCGCTTCCACCAGGGTTCGCATTCCCGATGTCTGCGTCTTTTCCCGAGATGTGCCTATCGAGCAGGTTTTTACCAGACCCCAGTTGATTGCCATCGAGGTTTTGTCTCCCGAAGACCGGCATTCCCGCATTGAGGCGAGGATGAGCAACTTCCGCAGCTTCGGGGTGCCGAACCTCTGGGTCGTGGACCCGGAGACGCGTTCGGGCTGGGATTTGAGCGATGGAAACTGGGTGCGCAAGGAACGGTTGGAGGTGGCAAGCTCGCCGATCTATCTTTCGCTGCCGGAGCTTTTTGCGAAGATCGATGAAGACAACGCCGACTGAGGGTTTTCCTTTCCCTGGTCTCAAAATCGAGACTTGGGAATCTGTGGATCTCAAGAATCACGGGCGCTGCGGTCTCTGGCTCGAAAACTATACCAAAAGATGAAATTCATGATCGCCACGTTGCTGAGATAGGTGAGCGCGGTGAAGGTGGCCTTTGCAGGATAGCCTTGGATGAAATCTATTGCCGCCACAGGAAGGTGGCAACGTTCCAGCCAACATAAACGAACAATTTGAATTTGAGACTCAGCTTCTTCGGTTTGGCTCTTGCAATTCCATGCGAATATTCCATGATTGCTCCCCCAAGTTCAGTCGGCTGCGTGTGCTTTTTTAACGGAGGTTTTTGTCAGGGGTTTTGCGGCTTGCGGCTTGGGAATCGCCTCCAGGTCCGTCTTGCCTTCAGCCACCTGCATGAGGAAGTCCTGGGCAGAAAAGGGCTTCACGTCCTTGAGCAGTTTGCTGGCTCTCAAGTAGCTGCCGTCCGACTGCTGCAGGCGGGCCTTGAGCGTGTCGGCCAGATAGGCGGGCAGGATCTCGTCGTGGATGCGGGCCAGAGCCACCGGGTCACGGACGGGGAAGACCACCTCGCAGCGCTCGAAGAGGTTGCGCGGCATCCAGTCAGCCGAGCCGATGTAGATTTCGTCATTGCCGCCGTTGCCGAAGTGGAAGATGCGCGAATGCTCCAGGAAGCGGCCCACGATGGAGCGGACACGGATTCTGTCCGACAATCCCTTCACTCCGGGACGCAGGATACTGAGCCCGCGAACGATCAGGTCGATTTCGACTCCAGCCTGCGAGGCCGCATAAAGCGCCTCGATGATCGAGGGCTCGAGCAGGGCGTTCATCTTGGCGACGATGTGGGCGGGGCGCCCTGCCTGGGCGTGCTCCTGTTCGCGGCGGATGAGGCCCAGGAAGCTCTCGGCCATAGTCAGCGGCGCCACTAAAAGTGGTAGATAGTCGTCGATCTCCGCGTGGGCGGTCAGGTAGTTGAAGACCATGTGGACCCGCTCGGTGAACTGCGGATCGCTGGTCAGCAGGCTCAGGTCTGTGTAGAAGCGGGCAGTATCGGGGTTGTAGTTGCCCGTGCCCAGATGGCAGTAGCGGCGTGTTACGCCGTCCTCGTCGCGGCGCACGAGCATGGCCAGCTTGCAATGAGTTTTGAGACCGACGACGCCGTGGAAGACCTGCACTCCGGCATCCTCCATGCTGCGCGCCCAACGAATGTTCGAGGCTTCGTCAAAACGCGCCATCAGCTCGACGACCAGCGTGGTCTCCTTGTTGGCGGAGGCCTCGGTGAGCGCCTGGAACATCGGCGAGTCGTCGCTGGTGCGATAGAGGGTCTGCTTCATGCTGACCACGGCCGGGTCCGCGGCGCCCTGTTGAATGAAATCCACCACCGGGTCATAGGAGTCGTAAGGGTGGTGGAGCAGTACGTCGTGGCGGCGCAATTCGTCGAAGATGTTGCTGGACTTGCGGCTTAGGTTGAAGGCTTTGGGCGTAAAGTGTGGAAACTTCAGGTCAGGCCGCCGCACGTCGGAATAGAAGAAAAACAGCCGCGAAAGGTTCACCGGGCCGTCGCAGCGGAAGACCTGATCCTCATCCAGTTCGAAGTTGACCCTGAGCCGCTCGATGATCTCCTCGTGGGCTCCGGTCTCAATCTCCAGGCGGACGGCGTCCCCCTTGCGGCGGTTGTGGAGTTCCACGCGGATGGTTTCCAGCAGCGAGCGGGCTTCCTCCTCCTCGAAATACAAGTTTGAATTGCGGGTCACGCGGAAGGAGGCCCTGGAGAGCACCTCGTAGCCGCGGTACATGCCGACCAGGTTCTGCGCGATCAGGTCCTGAAGCAGCAGGTAATCGTATGCTCCCTCGGCTGAGGGCAGGCGGATGAAACGGGACAGGGCGCGGGGCACGGTGACGACGCCTAAAACTTGAGGGCCGGAGCTTTTGCGCTTGCGCCGGAGCAACAACGCTAGGCAGAGAGCTTTGTTGAGCACGCGGGGAAAGGGGTGGGCCGGGTCAATGCTGATGGGGGTCAGCAGCGGGTCAACCTCGCGCTGGAAGTAGCTCTGGGCAAAGGCCTTAGCCTCCTCGTCCAGCTCACGCCACTCCAGCAGGCGAACGCGCTGCTGACTCAGTTCGGGCAATAATTGGCCGTTCCAGCACTTGTACTGCGCATCCACAAAGCTGTGAATCTCGGCAGTCAGCATGGGCAACGATTCGTCGGGGCGCAGGCCGTCGTAACCCGGCTCGCGATAGCCGTCTTCAATGCGCTGCATGAGGCCGGCCTGGCGGACTTCCACGTACTCGTCGAGGTTGGAGCCGGTAATCGCCAGGAACTTGACCCGCTCCAGCAGCGGGTTGGAGGGGTCTTCGGCCTCTTCGAGCACACGACGGTTGAATTGCATCCAGGAGTGGTCGCGGCCGTTGAAAAGCTTCTGTTTTGGGGAGGTTCGTGCCATCTAATCCGTTCCGTGTGCTGTAGTTGGAAGTCTACGCCGTTTTGGGAAAACAGGGAATAGGGAGTAGGGAACAGGGAACATGGACCACGCGAGCATAAAGCCGGGTGCCCCAGAGCCTGTACTGAGCGAAGTCGAAGTATCCCTCGCATTTAGGGATCTGGGATTCCACGAACCTCATGCGAGCGACAAGCGAGCCTCTGGCCCCACCGCAGGTGGTTGCAGATTATTTCCCCACTTCGTTGCACAATGATCCCAGAAGTCTTCTTTCCAATCATCGTCCGGCACGTCCATTTTGCGCCGCCTGTCAGCCGATAGCTGCCCAACAGAGGCCAAAACGTCCCGTAACTCCTTATCCTGGACGACTTTGCAGGGAACTCCTTTGTTTTGACGATTTTACAGCGCAACCCCGTCTGTAACCTCAACAAAACAACGACTTTGCGTCCAAAGTAGGGGTGGGGGTACCCGATGCTCCAGCGTTGCCGTCCTATCAAGGCCAACGGATAGCGATGCCCAGTTCCGGCTCTTGATGGGTCGGATTATCGTTATTTCCACTCCCGCGTACAGTCCATGGCCGGGTGTCAAGCCCTCGCCGTGTTTCTTGCGGCGAATTCTCCAACTGTTGATCTCACATTCTGGCCTGCTACTCGTAGCGCAGGGCCTCGATGGGGTCGAGGTTGGCGGCGCGGATGGCGGGAATCATTCCGCTGATGAGGCCGGTGAGGGCGAGAATCACGGTGGCGATGATGACCGAAGCGAGCGAAATGATGAGGCGGATGTCGGCGGCTTCAGCGTTTTTGGCCAGGGCGCTGTAGAAGGTGATGCGGCCCACCAGCGCGGAGATCAGGTAGGCGAGAGCGATGCCGGCCATGCCTCCAATGGCGGTGATGGCGAAGGCCTCGGCGAGAAATTGCGTGAGGATGTGCCACCTGCGCGCGCCGAGAGCTTTTTCCACGCCGATTTCGCGGGTGCGCTGCTGCACGGCCACCAGCATGATGTTCATCAGGCCGATGCCGGCGATGCCCAGGGTGAGCGCGCCGACCAGGGAGAGCAGCACCTGCAAGGCGATGGACAGCATCTGGAACTGCTTGAGTTGGGTGAGGATGTTGGCTACGAAGATGGCGCGCTTGTCGGTGGGGCGGAAGTGGTGCGTCGCGGCCAGGGTCTGGCGCAGGCCTTTTTCGGCCAGTTCGTTGTCGCCGCGATAGTTGAACCAGATTCCGTCGAGGTATTTTGTGTCCTTGAGGTCGCTCATGGTGTTGAAGGGNNATGATGGTGAAGAGGACGCCGTTGAGGCGGATGGTCTCGCCCAGCGCATAGCCGCCGCTGAAGAGCTTCGTTTTGGATTCAGACCCGATGACGCAAACGTGGGCTCTCTGCTGGTCTTCGGCGCCGTTGAAGAAGCGGCCCTGATCCAGGTCCAGCTTCCAGATGTCCTGAAACTGGGTGCGGACTCCGACAACGCCCCACGTGTAAGTATGCAGATCGTTCTGCACGGGGACTTGCTGATCGACTTCAGGCGAGATGAGGAAGATGCCGGGCACGCTGTTGGCGATGCGGTCCACGTCGTCCAGGGTGAAGCGGACCTTGGCGCCGGCCTTGTCTCCGCCGGCCTGCTCGCTGGTGCGGCCGGGAAAGACGCCGATCATGTTGGTGCCCCACTGGGCAAAGATATTCTCNNGTGGCGATGCCCCAGGCCATGCCGACCATGGTGATGGCGGTGCGGCGGCGGTTGTAGAGCATCGCTTCCCAGGCTTGGGCGAGAATGTCTTTCAGCATGTCGCTACGCTCCTTGCAGGGGTCAGGGGTCAGGGGTCAGAGATCAGAGATCAGAGATCAGTTTCATCCCGGTAGAACGAACGGTTACAGCCCCTTAAAGAATTTGTTTGACATTCCGAAAAGCGTACTAAAGAATTCCCCGATCTCTGATCCCTGATCCCTGATCTCTTATCCCTGATCTCTGATCTCTGATCTCTGATCCCTGATCTCTGATCCCTGATCCCTGATCTCTGATC